>JAIBAF010000067.1 GCA_019695335.1 bacterium | reverse complement strand
AAGACAGGGCGGGAATGACAATCCCCTTTTTTTCATGTATTCATCCGGCCTCGATAAAACGCCGAAACGAAGACGAGTTCGCGACATCAAACTGCGGGAAATGTGGAACAGATGATCCCTTTTCTAAAGGGGAGGGATAAAGGGTGGGGTTGGCGCGTTGCCAAAAGAAAGTGGATTACTCTGGATTCTCGTTTTCATAGGAATGACATCGGCTGAGGACATGCATTGATCGCTCTGGATTCCCGCGTACGCGGGAATGACAATTCAACATCCTCACCCATTCAGTGTAACGGCCGTTGCGCAATACACAAAATTTATGTATTTTGAATACACATATTTTGTGTATCCGATATCGGTCGTTGAGCGAAGCCAAAACGACCAATCACACCACGACTCAATGTATTTGCTCATTTCGACTGCTCAATGAACAAAAGCGCACGACCGTTGAGCGGAGCCGAAACGACCGATTTCGGCTCCGCTCAATGAGCATTATGGAGAAATACCATAGTACTCCGCTTTTGCCATGAAGCGACATGAAGATTCATCATCTTAAGTATATATTTATTAATGTAATGAAACGACGATTTTTGCGGTATGATGCTTGCCTTAATACATCTTCGACAATCAAAATGTGTGGACTTTTATGAACAATAATCTAAAAATCAACGCCGTTTGATCACAAAAACAAGAAATCAATTATGTTAAAAAATATAATAAATACTTTCCGCATGATCACCGCCACCATCCACTTTCAAAAGAAGCTGGAACCCAACAGGATGATCGGCCTTTACCCGCGAGGCGAACGAGGCTCAACGATGGTGGTCGCCAATTTATTCAGCCGTCCATCATGGTATGATACCCTGCTCGCGAGACTGCGTGACTTGCGTAACGCATGTTCCAATGGTCTGCAAATCCTCCGTAAGATCGGCACATTACGCGTGTACACCAAAGGCCGCCTCATCGATATGCACGACATCCAGGACAAGATCAGCCAGCAAATGCAAACGACGATGCGCAAATTTGCCGAAGAAAACCGCGTGCTCGAAAAAGACAATACTTTCCTGAAAAATGTCATCCAGCAGGAACGCAATTACGCCCAGATGTTGATCCGTCTCAATAATGTGACGCAAAATCTTTTCACGATCACCGACCGCAAAGTTTTATTACGGACCGTCACGACGTCGTTGTGCGAAGATTTGAATTTCACCAGCGCCGTTTTGTGGGTATTCGATAAAACCGATCAGAAATGGTTCCCGATTTCGTGGGCCAATGTATCGCACGATATGCTGCAACGTTTGTCGATCAGTTTTGAAAAACGCCCGTACAGCGATCTGATCACGCACCGCAAAAGTTACTTTCTCGTCGACGATACCGACATTCCGGAACAGACGGATAACTCCGCGCTCCAGCACATTCACGAACTGAGCCGCGTGTTGGAATCGCCGGTGATCTTCCTCATCCCGATCGTCAGCTTTCACAATCCGAAAGAAATGGTCGAAAATTTTAACGGCGAAGTCGAAACGTCGGCGATCCTAATGGTCGGCAAACAGGAAACGACGCGCTTGATGGAAAGCAAAGAAATTCTCCAGCGCTACGCCTACTCTGCAGGCCTCACGCTCGGCAACGTCGATATCTATAATTATCTCCACGAAAATTACCGTTCGCTCAAACAGCAGGCGATCACGGACGGACTGACCGGCTTATACAACCGCCGTTTCTTCAATGAAGAACTGGAACGCGAAATGCAGCGCTCGTACCGCCACTTCCTGCGCATGTCGCTCATCCTTCTCGACGTCGATCATTTCAAAAAATACAACGATACCAACGGCCACCAGGCCGGCGACGAAGTGTTGAAAAAAGTCGCGTCGCTCCTGCGCGAACATACGCGCGTGTGCGATCTCGAATGCCGGTACGGCGGCGAAGAATTTGCCCTCATTCTTCCGGAAACGAATAAAGAACAAGCTTTGGTGATCGCCGAAAAACTTCGCCAGACCGTGGAATCGACGCATTTCGATAATCAGGAAAAACAACCGCTCGGCAATCTCACGATCAGCATGGGCGTCTCGACTTTCCCCGACGATTCCATCCAGATCAAAGAATTGATCGACAAAGCGGACAAAGGCTTATACAAAGCCAAAGAACTCGGCCGCAACGTCGTCGTCGGAGCGGAATAAGGAGTCATTATGAATTATCCATCGGTTTTATTCAACGGATCCATGAGAAAAAATCCTTTCTCGATTTCACCCGATCCTCAGCTTTTTTACTTCTCACGCCAGCACGTGGAATGCCTGCAGGCGCTGGAATCGTCGATCCGCCTGCGCTCCGGTATGAGCGTCGTATTGGGCGGCGTCGGCATGGGCAAAACCACCGTCGGCCGTATTCTCATCCGCCTCTTCCAGGACAAACCCGAATACATTTTCAGACTGATCCTCGATCCGCAATTCAATTCCGAACTCGAATTTCTCGCGCACCTCAGCCAGCTTTTTGAGATCAAAACCAAAGCGCAAACGGTGCTCGAATACAAAGAAGCGTTGCAAAACTTCCTGTACTTCAAAGGCATCAACGAAAAGAAAATCCCCGTGCTCATTATCGACGAAGGCCAAAAGCTATCCCCGGCGATGATGGAAATTATCCGTGGCCTGCTGAACTACGAAACCAACGAATTCAAATTGCTCCAAGTCGTCATTTTGGCGCAGATGGAATTTACCGAGAACATCCGCAGTATGCCCAATTTCATGGACCGCATCGCCGCCGCGTATATTCTCAATCCTTTTTCGGAAGAAGAATTGATCCGGATGATCGATCACCGCTTGCGCAAAACCACACACGAACACGTGCAGGATGTTTTCTCCGAACCGGCACTGAAACAAATTTATGATTACAGCCAGGGATTCCCGCGCAAAGCGATCAATCTGTGCCAACAGGCGTACTTAGTGCGCGTAAATGAACAATTGGGACGGATCGAAGAAGACGTACTCACGCACAACATTCGCCGCAAAGAGGTTGCGTATGTATGAATTGAACACCACTCATCAGGATCAGGAAGAGCAAGCGCTCTCCAGCGTCCGTCTCATGAACCTGATCCAGACCGGCGATAACGGTAACGGGCATTCCAAAACGCAAGCCGTGGCGAATCCCAGCCTCGATCAATTTGTTGCCGGGCATGAAGAAAGTCTTAAACATTCCGGCGATCGTATCGAACCGTCCGCCCCCGTCATGCCGGAAATTCAGTTGGATTTCTCAGCGCCCTTTAATCCGAAACAACGCATCCCCTGGCTTTTACGTCCGTTCGCCCAAAAAACGATCGGGCTCGAAGTCAATTCCCGCTTCATCCGCGCTTCCAAAATTCGCCGCTACGGAAAAAAAGCCGAAATCATTCAGATGGAAGAAATCGATCTGGCCATCGGCAAATCCAGCGACGAATTGGTCGTCACGCAATACCTCAAGCAAATTTCCAAAACCATGCGCTTCGGCTCGACGGACGTGATCTCGGCCATCGGAGGCATGGACGTCAATCTCCGCCTCCTGAAAATGCCCAAAGTCACCCGGCAGGATCTTCACGAGGCGTTGCTATGGAAAAACAAAAAAGAATTGCATTTTTTCAATGACGCCCCGGTGCAATTACAATACATCATTCTCGATGAATTGCCGTCCAATCCGAATGAATTCTACGTCCTCGTCATGGCCGTCAAAGACGATCTGATCCAACAGCACTTGCAATTACTCAAACGCGCCGGCATCGAGCCGAGCAAACTCGTGATCAAACCGGTCGCGCATTGGAATCTTCTGAACCGCAATCCGGACAAAGGCCGTCACAGCCTGATGATCGACATCGGTTATGAAAACAGCCTTGTGACCTTCTTCCGCGACGATACGCTTCAGTTTGCGCGTGAAATTCCTATCGGCGGCAATCATTTTACGACCGCGCTGATGGAAACCATTTTTGTCGATAATGTGTCGTACGTGCTGAGCTGGGATGAAGCGGAAGATATCAAACAATCGATGGGCTTGATCATCGATCCGATCGACGGCAAAACCATGCAAGGCATTCCCTATTCTGAAATCGCCGTGATGATGCGGCCGGTCGCCGAACGTTTTGTGTCGGAAATCAAAATGTCGCTCGATTACTACCTTGAAAATTTCAAGTCAGTTACGTTCGATCACGTGTACGTCAACGGCAATTCCGTCAAACTGAAAAATCTCACGCCATTCCTGGAACGGCATATCGGCCATACGCTCGAGATTCCACATCCGCAGGAACATCTCGGCGACGCGTCTTCAAACCATGTCAACGAACAGAAAAACTTTATTGCCTTCTTCGATAGCGTCGGCGCGGCGTTATCGCACGGCGTGGAATTCAATTTTTTACCGCAAGTTTTGAAAAAAGAAATCCGTTACCGGCACGGCGCATCGTGGCTTGGCTTGACGCTATTCCTCGTGTGCGCCGTTCTGGGCGGATTCACTTTCCTGATGAATATCGAACGCCATAGCCTTAACGATATCAATGCGTCCCTGCAAACGTCGCTTCAGCAAATACGCGAACAAAACGGAGAATTCGATAAACTTGAAAACGAACAATTGCAACTGAAGATGACGGAATTACAGCTTCGCTCCGAAATCAAAACGGATTCATTAGTCAATTATATCCTGAAAATGATCAGCAATGTGACACCGGATGAAATCGCCATTGACGACATGACGTGGGGCAACGCTTTCAATGCGATACAGGTCGACCGCCTGAAAGTGAATAAACAAATGAAGGCCAACAGCATGAATGCACCGGATAAGATCGAATCGAACGAACTCCGGATCAAAGGCGTCGTCTACAAAGACGTTTTCTACGCGGACATTCACCTTCTGAATTTCATCAGCGCGATCGAGAAAACTAATTTCTTCAGTGAAGTCAGTTTGCGCGAAAAACGCCGCGACGTCACCGATGAACGGCTGTTTTTTGAAATCATTGCCAATAAAGCGAGGCCGTGACATGAAAAACCTTATCAAATTCTGGATCCTTGCAGGATTGATCCTGACACTCGTTGCGGGATGGGCTGTCTTCGGCTTCACGATGCTTCGCGGCAATATTCAATCCGCCGAGCTGGCCATCAAAAATACCAACACCGACATCGCCGAAGCGACTCACCGTATCAAGCTCATTCCGGCGAAACGTGAACAATTGGAAAAAAATCGCGAAGACGTTGAAGAATTAAAAAAAATGATATTAAAACCCGACAGCATCTCCGCAGCGATGGCGCAATTACACCGTTTATGCAAGCAGTTCCAGGTTGATCTGAAAGTCATCAACTTCTCTACCGATTCACTTTTGGCGCACGCACAATCGTCGGATGGAAACTCCAACAGCTTTGAATTACCGATCCTGATGGAATTTGACGGCGCTTTCCTGGACTACGGATTATTAATCGACAATCTCGATAAACTGCATTACGCGATCAATTTTACCGATCTGCGTATTGCCGCGCAGGAAAAGAGCGATAAACTCCTGATCCAGGCACGCGCGTGGATACGCATCGCATCGAAACATCAGCCGGTAGAAATAAGGAATTAGTCATGGCTAAACCAAAATTATCCAAAACGCAAACCCGCCTTTTTATCGTCCTCGGTCTTTTGCTCGCGTACGTCGTCTATGATCTTGCGACTGCAAAACCGAAAACGGCGGCCAAAGACAAAACCAAAAAAACGGCTACCGAAACGGCTGTGACTAATACTTCGGCGACCACGCAAGCGGCCGTCGTCGCGGTTCCGTCCAAAACGGCCCCGGCCGTGACCTTTGCCGCATGGAAACGCGATCCTTTTAGAAAACGCATTGACATAAATACGCGCCTCAATATTGGCAAAGTGATCGAATCGCTCGTCATGCCCAAGATGACGCATTTTAATTTGTCCGCTATTTCCGAAAACGGCAAAAAATCCTTCGCGATCATCAACGATCAGATTGTCGGCATCGGCGAACAGGTCAACGGTTACCGCGTGGTCGAAATCCAGGCGTCGAAAGTCATCCTGAAGAAAAACGATTTTACATTCACGTTAGAATTACCGGTGGAAGATGATAATTTTTAATCAACAACAAAGAGGGTGTATGAACAATCAATTTTGGATCGCCGCCATCGTCGCCGTTTGGCTGACCGGCGTATCCGTGCAGGCACAAGCCCCGCACGATACGAGCCAGACCAAGCTTACGATGAATTTTAAAGACGCCGACATACTTAATGTCCTGCGATTATTGTCGCGTCAGAATAACCTGAATCTCGTCGCCAGCAAAGAAGTTAAAGGCCGCGTGACGGTTCATTTCAACGAAGTCAGCCTCGACGACGCGTTGGAAACGATTTTGAAAGCCAACGGCTACGATTATTATATCGAAAAAGATATCATTTTCGTCAAGCCGATCGACATGGAACGTAACGCGTCGATGGCATCCAAAGTATTTGAGTTGAAATACGTTGACGCGAACGACATGAAAGACGCGCTGACGCCTTTTCTTTCCAAACAAGGCAAAATGGAAACACTGAGCCGCACCAAAACCGGCGTCACGGAAGAAAAACGTTCCAGCCTGCTCATCGTCAGCGATCTTCAGCACAATGTTGTCATGATGGATTCGATCATTCGCCGGATCGACATCATGGTTCAGCAATTGATGATCGAAGTCAGGATGTATGAAACGACGCTGGGCGACGATCAGAAAGTCGGCGTCGGTTTGCCGACGGCCATTACGGGAAAGACTTTCGACGCGCGTAATCCCGACGATCCGACGACGCCGACGACGTTCACGGCGATCGCTCCCTTAGAAGACAAATTACAAAACCTTATCATGGGAAAATTGTCCGTCGACCGCCTGCTCTTTTCTCTCAACTTTCTGAAAACGCAGACGAATTCAAAACTTTTGTCCAATCCCAAATTGGTGACGATGGACAATCAAAAAGCAGAAATTTCGGTGGGCACGGCGATCCCCGTTCAAACCATCAGCCGCAATGCGTCCGGCGACATTATCACGTTCACCGACAAAAACGTCAACGTGACGCTGAAAGTTACACCGAAAATCAATCCGGATTCGATGATCACGCTCCTGATCGAACCGATCATTGAAGATATTATCGGTTATGTCGGCAATGACGAGAACCGCCAGCCGATCATTTCGCGCCGCACCGCCAAAACGCAGGTCATGATCAAAAACAATGAATCCATCGTCCTGGGCGGCTTGCTTAAAGAAAATGAAGTGGACACGAAGGAAAAAGTCTGGCTGTTGGGTGACATTCCTTTATTGGGAAAATTATTCACCAGTAACACTAAGGAAAAAAAGAAAACCGATCTGCTCATTTTCATTACGCCGCATATCCTGGATCAGCCGATATGAAAACCTTGAATGAATACCTGACGGAAGCCGTTCATCACGGCGCATCCGACGTCCATTTGACGGCCAATCACTACCCCATCATGCGTTTGCACGGCGATCTGATGCAATTGGATTCGATCGTATTCGATGACGAGACGCTGACGTCGTTGCTTTTGAGGATCATCACCGCCGAACAGCGCGAGACATTTTTGAAAAACCGTGAACTGGATTTTGCTTATGAAATTGAAGGCCTGTCGCGCTTTCGCGTTAATTTATACTTTCAGATGCGCGGAATTGCGGCGGCCTTTCGTACCATCCCGACCAAAATTTTTAAACTCGAAGAATTGGGCATGCCTCCGGGCATTTACGATTTAGCCCGATTGAAAAAAGGACTCGTGGTCGTGACCGGACCGACAGGTTCCGGTAAATCCACCACCCTCGCCGGAATGATCGATCTGATCAATTCGGAACGGCACGACCATATTTTGACCATTGAAGATCCGATTGAATATACACACCGCCCGAAAAGCTGCCTGATCAATCAGCGCGAATTGCACGCCCACACCCATTCGTTTGCGAATGCTCTCAAAAGCGCGCTTCGCGAAGACCCGGACGTGATTCTCGTCGGTGAAATGCGCGATCTCGAAACGATCGCCCTCGCGATCACGGCGGCTGAAACCGGCCACCTTGTTTTCGGGACGCTGCACACTAAAAGCGCCGCCGAAACGGTCGACCGGATCATCGACGTTTTCCCGAGCGACCAGCAGCAGCAAATCCGTACCATGCTGGCGAATACGATTCAAGGCGTCGTCGCTCAACGTTTGATGCGGCGATCCGACGGCAAAGGACGCGTTGCCGTCGATGAAGTGCTGATGGCCACGCCGGCCGTCCGTAACCTTATCCGTGAAAATAAAACACACCAGATTTATTCAACCATTCAAACCGGCGGCTCTTATAACATGCAGACGATGGATCAATCGCTGATGAGTTTTTACAGCAAAGGATTGATCACGCTCGAAGACGCCCGACGGGAAGCTCATGATAAAAATTTGTTTAACTAAGTTTGGCATTTTTAAAAAATGGCCTTATATTAGGCCACTAGCCCAAACACCCTTCAAATAATTTTGGAGTCTCTATGTCCGAAGATCTCCAAAGAACGCCTATGCGCATCACGCTGATCGATGATGAAGCCGGGATGCGTTATATTTTTACTCAGCATTTATTATCCGGAAGTCATTCCATCAGCGAGTTCAGCTGCGGTGAAGATTTTTTTGACGCGCTTGAAAAAATGCCGGTCGAAACGTGGCCGGAAGTCATGTTGCTCGATTTGAATATTCCGGATAAAATGGATGGTTTAGCCATTCTGAAAAAAGTCAAGCAGACGATTCCGCACGTCGAAGCGATCATGCTGACGGCGCACGGCGATACGCGTAATGTGGTGGAAGCCATGCGCAGCGGCGCGTTCGATTACCTCCTCAAACCATGTTCGGGGGATGAATTGATCATGACCGTCGAACGCGCGATCGAACACCGCAATCTTGTTTTTGAAGTACAGCAACTCCGCTCAAAGCTTGAAAACCGTTCGAACCTCGAACAGATCATGGGCATGAGCCAGGAGATTAAAAGCGTTCACGCCAACGTCGAGCGTGTCGCCAATACGTTGTTTAGCGTCCTGATCCAGGGCGAAAGCGGTACCGGCAAAGAAGTCATCGCGCGCGCCATTCATGAAATGAGCAACCGCGCTTCCCAACCTTTTATTGCCGTCGATTGCGGCGCTATTCCGTCAACGTTGATCGAGAGCGAGCTTTTCGGTTACGAGAAGGGCGCTTTTACCGGCGCGGATAAACGTAAAGCCGGTTTATTCGAGGCGTCGCAAAACGGAACGCTGTTTCTGGATGAAATCGCCAACATTCCAATCGAAACGCAGGGTAAATTGCTTCGCGCGCTGCAAGAAAAAAAGATCATGCGCGTCGGCGGCACACAGGCGATCGATATCAATATCCGTGTGATTTGCGCAACCAACCTGCTCCTCGAAGAGGCGATCAAAAGCGGTAAATTCCGCTTGGATCTTTTTTACCGCCTCAATGAATTTACAATTTATCTCCCGCCGCTCCGAAACCGTAAAGAAGATATTATCTTCCTGACCAATCGTTTTATCCGCGAAGCCAATTCGGAATTGAACAAACAAGTTGGCAGTATCGCCAAATCCGCCGTCGAGCAATTGGTTCACTACCATTGGCCGGGTAACGTGCGTGAATTGAAAAATGTCATACGGCGCGCGGTACTGATGGCGGATACGGAGATCAGCGGCCATCATTTGATCTTCGATTACCAGACGGCGCAGAGATTGTCCGGTGGCGAAGGATCGGCTTCGACGCTCCAAAGCCTTAAAGAAATCCGTAAAGAAGCTGAAAAGACCGCGATCCAACGCGCACTCGAAATTTGCGATGGCAATAAAAGTGAAGTTTCCCGCATGCTTGACGTCGATTACAAGACGCTGTTAACCAAAATCAAAGAATTTAACCTTGAATAATCATGCCCGACGAAACAGCCCAAGGGCACACTCTTAGCGATGAACACCGGAATTTTCTGAACGAATTCTCCCGCGCAATCGACGGCGAACGAACTTTATCCAATCTCATCGGCATTTTACTCCTGCAAAATACCGGCCTCGCCGGCTCCTCTCTCGGAATAGCGCTATTGGACGGCCGTCCTTTGTCTTTTATTCAATGGCCGGACAGGCCGATTGCCAAAATTTTTGCCGACGGCATTTCGGAAAATCATGTCAACGCGGCTATGAATATCGGATTAACGGAGTTGTCAAAACTTCGCGAACAAACGGTGAGCATTAACGATGAATGGCTGGTTGATATTACCGGTGACGTCGACCGTACTCCTGGCACCACTCCATTGTCTTTTCCGTCCCCGTTACTTTTTCCGATCATTTTCAAATCGTATCCCGTCGGGCTTCTCATTATCGTTCCACAATCCAATGAAGCCGTCAATGCTCACGCATTGCTTTTGATGCAATTATGCGCGCAGAAAGTCTCCGACCGGATTGAAAAATTAAAAGGCGCGCTTGAAAGCCGGCACAATCAACTGGCGACGATCATTAATACTCTGCGCGACGCCGTGATATTGCTCGACGATCAGCTGACAATTCTACTGCAAAACGATTCGGCCAAAACTATTTTGCCTGTGATATCGCGTCCCAAAGACTCCGGTAAACTCCTCTATCTCGGCGGCGCATCGGTCAAAGAATGGATTGATTCGTTGAATCCGGACCGGGATGAACCCGTAACTTTTGAAATCACGCTTAATAGCCGTCTATTCAAAGTCACTCTGTCTATCATCCGTGAAGGTTCGACGGTTTCAGGATATCTAATGACACTTCACGATATTACACAAGAACGTTTACAACAGGAGGAATTGTTTCGTGTTTCCCGGCTGGCGGCCGTCGGCTCCTTAGCCTCGGGTGTTGCCCATGAAATCAATAACCCGCTTGCCGGCATTATCGGTTTCAGCCAGTACCTTCTTAAAAAAAATCTCACCGGCGACATCGCCGAATATATCAACGACATTTACAATGAATCCAAGCGCGCGCGGGATATTGTTGCAGGGCTTCTTGACTTCTCCCGTCCGAGCCGCCAGAATGTTCCGATTAACTTGAATCATTGTATTCAGAATACCATCGTCTTTTTCAAAAAACAATTTTCGGACAATCGCATTGACTATGAGCTTAAACTCGATGAAACGTTGAGTCCATTCGAAGGCAATACCAACGAAGTCCAACATATCATTTTTCAGATTTTGCAATTTGCCATTGACGATATTAAAGAAGCCAAACATGGCGACCGGGTTTTTATTCAAACCAAACAGGAAGCGCCAACCATCGAACTGTCGGTATCATTCAACAGCGCTTATGCAGCCGATGATGATTATGAAAAATATTTGATCCCATTCTATTCGGATGCGAATGCCAATGGCCCGTTGCAGATGGGCTTGGCGATCGCTTTTCAGATCCTGAACCGCCACGGACATTCCATCCGCGTCAGCGCGTTTCGTGATTGCGGGAAAACCATTCAATGCCGTTTTCGGCAAAATCTGTTATGACCGATTTTACACTCAAACCTGAGCCTTTGGAAATCAAAGGAATTGAAAATGTCCTTGTCGTAGACGATGAATCCAGCCCGAGAAAAATTCTAACCCAGGTCTTAAGAGACATAGGATACCACGTTGTCGATCTCGATCATTCTGACAAAATTGAACAAGAATTCCAAAAAAATGACATTCAACTAATACTGCTCGATATTCGAATGCCCGGCGCCAACGGTCTCGACGTTTTAAAAAAAATCAAATCGTCGCATCCCTATACGATGGTCATCATGGTGACGGCCGTTTTCGAAACGGAAACGGCGGTTGAAGCGATGAAATTAGGCGCCATCGATTATATCACCAAACCTTTTAATATCGATTCGGTTGTCATGGGCGTAGGCCGCGCCAATGATATGTACGTCCTGCGCAGTGAAAACCAGCAATATAAGGAAGGCCTGGAAAATCTGGTACAGCAGCGCACGGAGCAGCTTTTTCGTTTTGCCGACGCATTATCCAAAAAGAATCAGATGATCGTCAAAACTAACAAAGAACTTAAGGCTGCAAATGAAAAATTACAGGGATTTCTGAATCAGGCAATGGTCATGGATAAAGTTTCTACGATCGGATTGCTTTCCAGCATGCTTATCCACGGAATTGCCAATCCATTGGGCGTGATCAAGGGCATTGGTGAAGTCATGGGGAAACGTTTTGCTGAAGATCCCGTGACGTCCAAAGAAATCGGCATGATGCAAGGATACCTTCAGCAAGTACTCGAATTAGTCAATCAAATTCGTTCGTTCGCTAAAACAGAGGTTATTCAATTTACTCGTGTTAATATGGCAGACGTAATTAAGAATTCAATAGCGCTTTTCCATGCGCTGATGAAGAAAAATACTGTAGCAATACAGGCTGACCTATCGGCGACAGAGCTTTGGATCAATGGCAACCAATCGCAATTGGAGCAAGTGCTGGTCAATGTTATCCAAAATGCCATTCATGCGATTGAAACAGAGGGCACGATTCGAATTTATGATCAGAACGACGAAAAAGGTTTTATGAAAATTATCATCGAAGATTCAGGAAAAGGTATTCCCCCGGAACATATGGAACGGATATTCAGGATGTTTTTTACTACTAAAACCGGCGGGCATGGAACGGGTTTAGGTTTGTTTATCTGCAAAGAAATCATCGAAAAACACGCGGGCACTATCCAAATCGAAAGCCAGCAAGACAAAGGAACTAGGATAATAATACGATTACCGAAGCTGACATAACTACTTACCATCTAACGGCACTACGCTGTTAATCGCCTCGATCAATGAGTTGAGTTCATACGGCTTTTGGATCATGGCAACACCCTCACCGGCTAATTCTTCCAATTGATTTATTCCAAAACCCGTAACAAAGATGAAAGGCATTGATGAATTCTTTTCACGGATCTCCTTATAAACCTCTTTGCCATTTTTACCAGGAAGATTGACATCCAGAATAATCAAATTAATTTCTTTGTTTGATTTTTCATAAACAGAAAGCGCTTCATCACCGTCTTTTGCCGGGATGACTTGATAACCGCTATTGCGAAGTATCAACGCCAGAGTATCGCGTATAGATTGATTATCATCAACAACCAGAACCGTAATTTTCGGTTGAACGTTTTGAGAAATCCCCCCCCGGGGAGAAGTCGTGCGCACAGCTTCAGCCAACGGAAGAAAAACGGAAAATACCGTACCTCTTCCGACCGTGCTATCCACATGAATGAATCCGTGGTGATTACGCACGACTCCGTTTACAATGGAGAGCCCCATTCCCGTCCCCCTTCCAATCCCTTTCGTTGTAAAAAAAGGATCGAATATACGGTCAAGAATCACGGGAGCAATACCCTGACCGCTGTCCACCACATCCAGGCGAATGAATTCACCGGCTTTTGCCCCGGGATGTGTCGCACAGAATGTATCATCAATTTTTTCACAAGCTGTTCGAATCGTTAATTTTCCCCCGGACTGCATGGCATCTCGCGCATTGATTGTCAAATTCAAAAGTACTTGCTCGATCTGTGAACGATCACAATTAACAAGTTTCCCAGTACAACCGGGTTGAATATTAATACTGATGCGATCGTCCATAATCCGCCTCAACGTAAGAGTAAAGTCTGATATAATATCATCCATGGCTACCAGTTTCAGTTCCAATGCCTGGTTGCGTGCAAAATTTAATATCTGTCCTGACAATAAAGATGCACGATAAACTGTTTTTTTAAGATCGGTGATGTGGCTATAGTTAGGCGATTCTTTTTGAATATCGGCTTCCATGTAATAAATGCTGGCGTTCATTGCCATAAGCAAATTATTAAAATCATGAGCAATACCACTCGCCAAAGCCCCAATCGACGACATGCGTTGTGACTTTTGCAATTGATCTTTCATTTGTCTCATCTCCGTTGTGTCTGATAGCAAGCCCGTAAAACCGGATAAGTTTCCAGCCTGATCAAACTTTCCTATAAAGTTACCCACCACCCACACAGGCTTTTGATCCCCTCGGATCAATTGCAGTTCATACCCATGTAATTTTTTCTCAGAAATCAGCGAGTCAAGAAATTGTTTCCGAATTGCTTCAGCGCTGAATCGCAATTCCGCATTGGTTCCATAACCTAAAAGGTCAGTAAACGCTGGATTAGCTTTAAGAATGATGCTATCACACGTTGCTGAAAAATTAGCCGACAACGATTCTTCAAACCAATCAATGCGAGTTTTCTGAATCGGTTGCAACAATAACGCAACTTCTCTGATCTCACTTTTCTCATTTTTGATCGGTCCGATTGAAATCAAAGCCGGTATTGTATCCCCGTCTTTACTAAGAAAATCAATCTCAGTACGAATCACATGTCCGGTGGACATTACTCCATCAACGGTATTGATCAATAACCTCCGGTCCGATTCATTCTGACAAATGAGCACATCCGTCAAATTTCTATTGATCACTTTACCATTACCGGCATTAAAGGCGTTGAACTCTTCATTAGCAAAAACAATTAACTGGTTACTTTGAACTATAACAATCCCGCCGCCTGTAAAGCCTACAAGATTGGATAACCCCGTCGTCCACCGTTCAAACTCACCTTCATGATGCCTATGAGGGTTTATATAATGAACCTGAACGAATGGACCATGAGTCCCAGTAGCAAAACCTTCCACCTGCTGAAGATGCTGATTTTTGTTTTTGGCTTTCATTCGATCCGTTATCCGTTATAAGAACGTTCTTGTACCTTATCATACATAAGATTCAAAAATGATCATTTTTCCATAAAAAATTTCTTTTTTTTTTCGAAATTTTATTGATTAAATTGACACATTACCGGTTGCCAATAAATCCCAAACATTTAGAATGAAGATAAAGTTCAGTAAAAACAAATTTTTAAGTGACAACGAGATCATACATCGCTATCGGGAAACCAACGATTTGAATCTGATCGGTGAACTCTATTTGCGTTATTCGAATCAAATTTTATTGGTTTGCAGTAAATATTTTACCATGAGTGAGGCCGAAGACACTACAATGGAGATATTTGAGCGACTGCCAGACCAACTAATTAAGTTTAATGTGAAAAATTTCAAGTCGTGGCTGTTATCAGTTACTAATAACTTTTGTCGATCTAAAATAAATAGAAATAATAAAATAGAAGAAACTAGCGTTGAATATATTGAAGAATTTTCAGAAAGTTTTGTGGAAAAATCGTTACTTTTGAGTCTTATGGATGAAAATAATAATGATAACCGGGAACATCTTTACGCGATTGTTGCCGATGCATTTGATGAATTAGACGTAGATCAGAAACTGTGTATTGATCTTTTTTATGTACAAGAAAAAAGCTACAAAGAAATAGAAGAAATAACACAATGGTCGTTTAACCAAATAAAAAGTCATATTCAAAATGGCCGACGGAACCTAAGGGCGTATATTGAAAAGAAAAATAAAAATAATAATATGGAGGTTGATACTGGACAGGTCGAAGATATTTCGAAAATTTTTATGGAAAAATTATCATTTCTGCGTCTTATGTATGAAAACTATAAGACCGATTCTGAAAGGCTGGAACAACTTATCAAAGAAGCTTTCAACAGGTTAGAAGAGACTCAGAAACTTTGCCTTGATCTATTTTACATACAGGAAAAGAGCTATAAAGAAATTCAAGAGATCACTCAATTATCTTATAATCAAATAAAAAATTGTATAGAAAAGGGTCGCAATAATATAAAAGACTATATCGATAGAAAGGTTAATAATCATGAACCGCTCTGAATTGGGGGGCCGGAAAGGTTCCATAGAATCAATAATCCTTCGGGATTCATCGCCGTGTTTGACGCTTGAGCAAATGATCAATTATTCTCAAGGCAAATTATCTAATCAAGAAAGATTTATAATCGAAAAACATCTGATAGATTGTGAGCTCTGTTCGGAAGCCATGAGTCGTTTCCCAGTAGACGAGCGCGAACTGCGTCTTCACTCACAATCGCTTGAAAAACGTATAAATGTCCATACCGCATCGAAAGGTTCTTTTTCAAAAAAGCTGTACTATTATGCCGCAGCAGCGACCCTGCTGATCGGCTTTATGGCCGCCCTTTATAGCTGGCAACGAAATCCTTATGGAACTCTAGTGGCCGAAAATTTAAAGCCTTATCCTAATACTAATCCTCTTGTTCGGAGTGAAAAGAAGATCAATTTCCTTGAAAAAGCTTTGATGCACTACGAACTGGGTGAATACAGTCCGGCTATCGCTGATTTTCTGGAAGCTATCAAAGATAATCCGAATGACCTTACGGCTTGTTTTTACATCGGAATTTCCTACTTGATGATTGATGACAGCCAACTGGCTATTCCCCAATTATCGGTTGTAGCCGGGAATGAGACCTCTGAATTTTATGAAGCATCCATCTGGTATCTTTCTTTGGCATATCTTGAGGATAAGAATGCAGAACAAGCCAAAATTCTGCTCAATGAATTAATTGCGTTGAAAGGACAATATACAGCCCAAGCCAAGAAACTCATTGACGATTTGAATGTAAAACCCTAAGTTAGAATTGATTTAACTTGGTTTTGTTTTTAGGCTTTTTCTGCATGAAATTCTTCGTTTTCATCAGTTGTATAATATTGCCTTTGAGCGTTAAAGCGCAGGATTCTGATGTTTTTGAAAGAGCAGATTCCGTATACGAGGGATTGCGTCCTCTACCTTGGTCTGAAAAAGAGCTGGATGCGATTTCCGAGGTTATAGCAGGAAAATTTTATAAGTTTTCAGAGGCAACTGAAGAACGATTCAAATCTGAAGCCCCCAAGCACCGCATCATCCATCTCGCAACACACACAATTATCGACGATAAAGAACCTCTCTATTCAAAGCTCGTCTTTGCCAAAAGCCCAAACGACAAAGAAGACGGACTGCTTCATACTTATGAACTGTATAACATGCAACTCAATGCTGATTTGGCTGTCTTGAGCGCTTGTAATACTGGTTCAGGCAAATTAGTTCGCGGTGAAGGCGTGATGAGCCTTGCCCGTGGCTTTTTCTATGCCGGTTGCCCCAGTATTGTCATGAGTCTATGGGCAATCGACGACCGCTCTACTTCAGTACTTATGCACAATTTCTACGAAAGGCTTTCGGAAGGATTGTCTAAAGATGAGGCTTTACGTGAGGCAAAACTTGCTATGATCAATAGCGGTGATCCTGTGATGTCCAATCCATATTACTGGGCTGGGTTCGTCGCCATAGGTGACACCCATCCTATTCAAATTGAAAAGCCAAGCCAAATGTATTGGGTGTTTGTTGTGCCTTCGGTTGTTATTTTAGCAGGATTTTTTATTGTATTCCGAAAAAAATTTATACAAAAAACGCTGTAAATAAAAAATCCCTGCTGAAACTACAGCAGGGATTTTTTCATCACATTTGAATTATTTTCCGCCGCCGCCGCTGCCTGTATCAGTTGGTGTATCTGACAAATCATTTCCCGAATCCCCCGAAATCCCTTCATCATCCCCGCTTAGTTGTGTGTTGATCCCCTGTTTGTCATTCTGGCTCGATACGACACTTTCATTGCTTCCACATCCCATGAGATACATAGTCAGAAGGATCGAAACAACTAACAAGCTGGTGCGAAAAGATACGGTCTTCATAGTACTCCTTGTGTGTTATGGTTATCGTTCAAAAGACCTTTTGGCCTTTTTTTATTTACATTATTCACCCATAAGACACAAAAAGAGTGTTTTTTCCATAAATTTAATGGAAAATTATAATCAGAAATTTACCGGAGAATACCCCACCCCGTCACTCGGTATCGGTATTGACTTGCCTACACGATCAAAAAGCAATCCGGCCGATACGCCGTAACTAACCTGATATTTTTTTACCAAATATGATAAACTTGAATAATTTGAATCAACTGACGGAGGTAAAGTCAGTAGCGCTTCAAAAGGGAGATAATTTAAAATTCCATCAGGAATAACAATTAACTTTTTATATTTTACGGTATCGGTCAATTCAGGCATGAGCAATAGATTATAAAGATCAGAAGCCAGTTCGATGTAATCTTTTTTATTTTTTGAGGCTATCGCCGATTTCATTTTAAGTGTCTTATCTTCAATCAACATACTTAAACCCAAGGATCTGAATTGCACGGTGTCCTTGCTCACAGAAATCATATACAATGAATTCTGACCGGAAAAATAATCCAATACTACCGTCTCAGAGTCGATAGCTGACTGCACTGAATAGACCGAAATCAATGACGGTTCAAATTTTATTTTATAGTAACCGGGATATTTATCTTTTAAATGATCGACATAATCATCATACTGGCGTTCAAACCCAAATATTCTTTGTGCATATTTTGCGATAGCCGTAGAATCTTTTTGTCTTCCCTTTTGTTCTTCTTGATAAATGCGTTTTTGGTAATTGGCGATATTGGTCTTAAGCTTGCGTTCGTATTCTAACAGACTATCCGGAACGCCTGAAAAAAGTTTGGCTTTGGAATCAGCCAAAGCTTCAAATAGTACGTAAGATTTGCTTTTTTCGATCAATCGAAACGCGGAAAACAGATATTTTGTATCATGACGGCGTTGATATAAATGATAATTGACGGCAATACCGCTTTCATAGATTTTCAAAACCTGTTCACCGTAATCGATTTTGGAATCTTCAGTTTTGAAGTTTCTTTTTATAAGGTCAATCACGTCTGCGCAAACCAAATAAGTCTCTCCGGCTGATTCCATTGTTTCAACTGATCTAGAGAAAATTTCTGCTTTTTCAGACAATCCTCGCAACAGTATATTTTCATCTAAAATACGATTTAAAACCGGATTGATTAAAACATTTTCGTTTTTAAAAGCCGGACATACAGATTGTAATGACAATTGATAATTTTTTAACGCCAAATCTTTCCTTCCCCACTCATTATACAAAGCGCCCAATCGTTGGTAAGATTCAGCCGTTTGAGGATGATGCAATCCAAAATTCTCTAAGTTTACTTTGAGTGACCGATTATAGCTTTCTAACGCTTCCTCATACTTTTTTTTATTCAAAAAAACGTCGCCCAGATTGCGATATGCAAACCCCATATAGTAATGACTTTTCCCAATCAATTGAGTCCAAATGGCTAATCCTTTTCGATAATAATTCAATGCAGAATCAGGTTGTCCCTCTTCAAGAAAAATTCGGCCAATGTTGTCAAATGATTTGGCAATATCAATATGAGTTCCATTATAGGTTTTTTGATATTTATACAATGCATTATAGTAATGGCTTAACGCTAGTTCATTATTTTGTATACGATTATACACCATCCCCAAATTGAAATATCCTGCTGCAATTTCTGGATGGTCGTCACGTAAGAATTTCTTTTTTATTCGAAGAGATTCCTCATAATATTTTATTGCACTTGAATAGTCTTCTTTTAAAAAGTAATCTACAGCTATTCCAGCATAAGTTTGTCCAACCTGCAGGCTCTCGTGACCGAATACATTTGATCTAATTTTTAGTGCTTTTCCTCGATACTCTAAAGACTGATCATAATTCCCTTTATCTTTAAAAGCTATCCCTATATTAGATAGGATCCTCGCCACGTCATCATTGTCACTGCCAAGATTTTTTTCTATAATCACTAATGCCTTTTTGTACATATCGATCGCTTCAT
>JAIBAF010000066.1 GCA_019695335.1 bacterium | reverse complement strand
TTTCACAATTCAATCACTTGGTGGTCTTTGGTCGTTACATCTAACCGTTCGTGAAGCAGTTTAATAAAATCACGGCCGTATTTATTGAGATAGTATAATGCGTTGAGCTCACGTTCCTGAAAATTGTGATGCGGATAAAGGTGATGAATTAATTTGCGGATTTGATCGACCAGAACTTCATTGCGGCGTTTTTCCGATTCGATTGTTTTGGTTTTTAAAACCTGTAATGCCTGATCGGCTTTTTGCTGTGCCGTTTCCAATGCACCTTTTAAATTAGGATCGATTGCAGTCAATTGTTTTTGCAGCGCTTTAAACTGGTTGTTCATTTGACCCACAAATTGTCCAAACACCGCTTCGATCGGTACGCCAGACTGCTGCATGGTTACCTGGTCGACAAGCGTTTTGGAATGTGTGAATACCTGAAGCAATTCAATCGTGTATTTATCCAACACTTTGGCATTTTTCTTTTCTAAAATTGTAACAAACGGACGCGGTACGATCATCGGTTGCGGTATTTCAAAAAACTCATACACAGATTTAAATTGACCGAAATAAGCCACTTCAGCCGGTCCGGCGACGTAGGCAAACGTAGGCAACAAAGTATCCTGCACGATCGGACGTAATACAACATTAGGAATAAAACGCTCGGGCGATGATTCAAGAATTTTAGAAATGGCGTTTTTTTCGGATGCGATATCGCCGGCACTCAAACGAAATTTATTTTTTTTCTCAACATTGATAGCCAGTTTTTCCGGACCATTATCGAGCATAAAAAGATTCGATGGAGCCGTTTCTACCTGCGCTTCATAGCCGCTTTGTTTCAGTGTTTCGCTCTGCGTTTGCAAAAGCTGATGAATGCGATCCGTGTGCTCGATCTCTTTACGAAAAACCGGCGCTACTATTTTTTTGAATTCAATATCCGAGGGATCCATCATGATCAATCCATAGGGCCCCAACAAATCAGTTAACATTTTTCCGAAAGCCTGTGAAAGCGATGTTCCCTGATAAGCTTTTGCTATCAAACCCAGCCATTCGTGCGTAAAATCGGTCGTATAGAGAACTGATTTTACTTCATCCAAAACCCGCGATATATCTTCAGTAATTGGCAATTGATTAACCGGATTTCTAATCACATTACCGGGATCGTTCCCATTGTATGAAATTTTTTTCAGATCGTTGTCAACCGATAACAACTGAACATGGCGAATTTCATCGAAGTCATGATCTTCGAGTTCCATCCAGAAAACCGGAACGAATTCGTACTGAGGAAATTTTTTCTGATAGACTTCACAAAGCTTGATAGTTCCAATGCTTTTATAAATGGTGTACAGAGGTCCGGTAAATAACCCCATCTGCTGACCCGTTACAACAGCAACAGTGTTAGGATTTTCAAGTTTTTTGATATTTTCTAATGTCAAATCGCTTGCACCGAATGTTTGATTTTGTCTTGCCAAAATTTGCGATACTTGTTTGCGATCTGTTTTTTTTGAGGCTAGGCGGGATAACAAAGTTTCTTGTGCGGCCGCATCATCAGGCGATACAGAATACAAGCTCTGAACGTTTGAGAATTGATACATATAATCCAGAAATAATTTCCCTGAACCTGGAATGTCTTTGAACGATAACGTTTTCATTATGCCGCCTGTATTAATATTAAAATTTCAATTTTCTCGTCTATTCGCTACAAAACCGCTTCCTGAATGGCATCACGATCACGGTTGTGATAACCGAATAATAAATGAGGAAAGTCAGAACGTAATTTGGTCATCATTGATAAAAGACCCATCGCATCGTCATAATAATCATGGCATACTTCATCCAGATACCATTCGGGATCAATATTCAAATTACGCCATTGAATGAGATTAAGTTGCGTGCGTTCGATCACATTTGAAAGGCTGGCAACTTCCCGATGGCTGTCGGTGATACCGGGAAATACCAGATAATTGATCGAGGAAAATTTTTTCAACCGACGCGCAGTCATCAGCGATTCGATAATGTGATCGAGCGAATAATTGTTAGGTTTGTAATAACGTTCGTACAAATCGTGTTGGGTTGAATTTAAGCTTACACGAATACTGTCCATTCCGGCTTTAAAAAGTTTCTCCACCGTTTCCGGGCGGCTTCCGTTCGTATTAATATGCAAAATGCCTTTGGCAGTACGTTTTCGAATCGCGCGAATGGCTTCGGCGATCAATTCACCGTGCAACAGCGGTTCACCCTCGCAACCTTGACCGAAACTAACAATCGCTTTTTCGGCTGTTTCAAGATGCGGCACGGCCATTCCGACGATCTCGTCCAAATTCGGTAAAAAATTCAATCGGTTTTGCGGGGATGGAATTGATTCTTTAGGTTGAAAAGAAATACACCCGAGGCAATTGGCATTGCAGGCGCCGGCCACGGCGATGGGCGCTTCCCATCGATTGAGAAAATAATTTCTGGCATTGGCGCATCCGTATTCGATCGCACATTTATTACCATGATGCTCAACAAGACGGTTGTTCGGAAATGCGGCGATTTTTTCATGCACTTTACGGCGAATTTCTTCCGCATTGAAAATGACCGGCTGATGTTTGATTTGCGGATCGATCCGCACAGCCGGAACGTAAAATTTGTCGTCCATCCAGCCGACCGCTGTGAATGAAAATAACGGCAATTCAGTCGCCTGATCGGTCATTTGATAGGCGGCATGCAGAAAATGCGTGTACGCCGGAGGAATATAAGCCGCCACTGCAAAAGCGTCATCGACAAAAGTCAGTTTGTTGTTCGTGCGGCTATATCCGGCCGCTTTCCGTCCCGGCAGATAATATAATTGAGAGCCTTCAGGGAGTTCGATCAACTGAGACGGATCGATCGGCATGATCGTACGGGCGCTTTTGCCCGCCATGGCATAACCGGGCAAATCAAAAATCTGTCCGTCGCGATCGCTGCATAAAATATTCGGAATTTTCATAAGAAGATTTATGGTTCAAATAAAAGGCGGGAAATCAGCGGCCGCGAAGCTTTTTCAATTCATCGCGAGAACGATTCAATTCTTCAGTTGCGTGTGCCAAGTGACGTCGAAGGGCTTCATTGTCTTGTTCCATTTGACGCTGACGGATATTATCTTCATACTTCTCGACGGCCGTCCGAACGATAGAAAACAAAGTCTCCATATCCCACGGTTTGCTCATGTATCTGAAAATCTCACCCTGATTGACCGATTCGATCAATGCATTCATGTCAGAATATCCCGTCATGATAATGCGCACGATATCAGGATGTGTTTCACGGACTTTTTTGAGAAATTCTGAACCGGTCATTTCCGGCATACGTTGATCCGAGAGAATGACCTGAACGGAATCCAGTTTCAACAAAGCTTCTTTCGCTCTCGAAGCAGTTATAATAGTATAGTCATCTTCGAGAGTTTTTTTTAGAATTTTAAGGATTTCAACTTCATCATCAACGATCAAAATCGTCGGTTTACGATTTTCCGTCATATCTACCTCAAAAACTATAGGCCACGTACAAGTAGAAAAATTACCGCACAGTGTATTTATTTTTGCAACTAAAATCAACGATTATTCGATATAAAGCTTCTATTCAATCTTAAAAACTATTTGACTTTCAAAAGTTCAGTGTCTATTTTATTGCCGTTTATTTTTTCAACGCCTTGCGCAAATCGCTTCGTAAGCGACACACAATACCTGTCAATTCCAAACGATAAAGCTCATCGCACTTTAAAAAACACACATTAAGGAGAACTGCTTATGGCTGATGTTACACCCTCAGCTGGTTCCTCACCGCGATATCAACCGTACGTGCCGGTGAATTCGGATATGAAAGAATTCACGTTGCGCGCGTTATTGATTGGTTTGATCATGTCGGTCATTTTGGGCGCAGCGAATGCTTATCTGGGTCTTAAAGCCGGTATGACAATCGCCGCAACCTATCCTGCTGCCGTGATCGGTATGGCTTTACTCCGCATCATGAAGGGTTCTGTTCTCGAAGAAAATTTTGCACGAACCGTCGGTTCGATCGGCGAATCGGTTGCAGCCGGCGCCATTTTTACCATACCGGCGTTTTATATTGCCGGAATATGGACTGAATTTGCTACAACCGGACATTACTTTGAATCAACCGCTATCATGCTTGCCGGCGGTGTTTTAGGTATTATGTTCGTAGCCTTATTGCGGCGTGTTATGGTTGAAGACGTAGAACTTCCTTTTCCAGAATCTGTGGCCGCATCTGAAATTCATAAAGCCGGACGGTCCGGAGGAACCGGAGCGAAGTTTCTTTTCTCAGCCATGGGTTTAGGAGCCTTGATTCAGGCATTAGGCCAATTCAAATTTTTTGCTACTACATGGGAAAAATGGATTTCGTTTTCCAAAGCGGCGATTAATCTTCGCGCAAGCGGAACGCCTACGGCTGAAGGAGGTATGCTCCTGAGTTCTCCCGGCGTCAGCCCGGCGTACATTGGCGTCGGATATATTATCGGACCGAAACTCGCTTCGCTCAACTTCAGCGGCGGTCTTTTGGCATGGGGGCTTTTTGTACCAATCATTACCTACTTCCTTGCACCATCTTTGCTTCCGACTTTAGTTCCTGAAGGCGGTACTGTCGATGAGGGCACATGGATCGCTTTGGCTACGAACGTATGGCGTTATGTTGTACGCCCGATT
The DNA here is from genome assembly GCA_019695335.1 of bacterium. Taxonomy (NCBI): domain Bacteria; species bacterium. The sequence continues at coordinate 15,474 of JAIBAF010000066.1, read as the reverse complement.
GCTATCGGTGGCATGTTGGTCAGTGCGGGATTTACACTGTTTCGCATGCGTAAAAGTTTAATAACGGGAATTCGCCGCTCAATCGGCGACGTCAAAAAAGCTGCGACCGGCGAACACGTAGCAATTCGCACAGAAAAAGATTTGAGTTTTCAATGGATTATGGGCGGTATTCTTGCTTCGGCCGTTGCTACTTTTTTCATTTATAATTATTTCTCCGGCAACGTTGTAGCCGCTCTGGTTGCAACTATCGTCATGATTATTGCCGGATTTTTCTTTGCTGCCGTTTCAGGTTATCTGGTCGGTATCATCGGTTCCAGTAATAATCCGATCTCGGGATTAACTTTATCAACGTTGCTTGTTGCTGCATTATTAATGGTTGCGCTGGGAATGTCGGGCCAAACAGGTATTGCAGCCGTACTCGGCGTTGCGGCCGTCGTATGCGTGTCGTCAGCCGTCGCCGGCGAAATGCTTCAAGACCTTAAAGTCGGACACATCCTCGGAGGAACACCGTGGAGAATGCAAATTGGTGATCTTATCGGAATTGCGCTTGCCGCATCCGTAATGTTCCTTCCACTCGTCGTATTGCATCAAGGTGATATTTTATCGGGAGGTACAGGCTTTGGAGGCAAAAATCTCCCGGCTCCGCAAGCCAGCTTGATGGCATTATTATCGCAAGGTATCGTGGGTGGACAAATGGCTTGGCCTTTGATCATCGTCGGTATGCTGATGGGCGTTGGATTTATTCTGATGCAGGTCAGAAGCCCGATGTTGGTCAGCGTCGGCATGTATTTGCCTTTAGAGACCACGTTTGCCATTTTTATCGGCGGCGTGATCAAAGGCATGGTCGAACGAATCAATGAGAAAAAACAACATAATGCCGCGCAAAAAGCCCGTGTTGAAAACATCGGTGTATTGCTGGCTGCCGGTTTAATCGCCGGAGAAGCGTTGATCGGATTGCTTTTTGCCACGCTTGCATTTACGGAAACGCCGCTGTTCAGTATTTTTGAACATCCGTCGTTCTATATCAGTCTCTTGATATTTGCCATTATCGCTTATGTCTTGATTCAAATTCCGGTCAAAAATGCCGGTAAACCGGATGAACCTGCTCCACCGTCAGCGGTTATGTAATGATGTCTAAAAAAAAGAAATTCTATGAAGAGCCTTCGTTCCTGCAACAATGCCCGGAGCGAAGGCTTGAATGGGAAATGCGTGATGAACAACTGGTTACGCTGATCATACCTAAATTCAAGAGCAAATACACGGTCAAGTGGCTCGTACCGATGCTGGCGAAACCGAATTTCAAAGTGAAGTTGGATGCGTACGGAAGCTTCGTGTGGCTGCAATGTGACGGGCAAACGACCATCGAATCGATCGTACACCAAATGCATGAACGCTATAACGACTCTGTCGAATCGATGCGTGAACGCGTAGGTTCATTTGTTGCTAAATTAAGTCAAGACGGTTTTCTCAACCTGTCAAAGGAATTACAATTGAATTCGTAAAATATTACGAATGAAAGGAAAATTATGGACTCGGCTATTCAAGGATTAAAACCGGAAATTGTTTGGAAATATTTTTCTGAAATTGCAAAAATTCCACGTCCGTCTAAACATGAAGAAGCTATGATCCGTTACGTCATGGACGTTGCCAAGAAACTTGGTTTACCCGCAAAAAAAGACAAATCGGGCAACGTTGTTGTCAAAAAGCCTGCTTCATCGGGGCGTGAAAACGTCCCCATGATCGCGTTGCAAGGACATCTTGACATGGTAACGGAAAAAAATAAAGACAAAACCCATGACTTTTTTAAAGATCCAATCGAATTGGTACGAAAAGACAACGTGATTATGGCGAACGGTACGACGCTTGGCGCAGACAATGGTATTGCCGTGGCTACCAATCTTGCGATCATGGAAGACCGTTCCCTGGAGCATGGACCGTTGGAGTTTTTATTTACCGTGGATGAAGAAACCGGCTTGACAGGCGCAACCAATCTTGATTCCAGTCTTCTTGATAGCAAAACAATGCTGAACCTTGATTCAGAAGAAGAAGGCGCTTTGTACGTCGGATGTTCAGGCGGACGCAATACCATCGGAACGTGGAAAATTGTCAGTGAACGTATTCCGAAAAATCATACGCCGGTCTTGTTACAAGTTCGTGGTTTAAAAGGGGGCCACTCCGGTCTCGAAATCGACAAAGGACGCGGTAATTCTCTGAAAATCATGAATCGTATCTTGATGGAATTGGATAAGATGGGCGCACGCATTGCATCGATGGAAGGCGGCAATAAAAGTAATGCCATTCCACGCGAAGCCGAAGCGATCGCATTTATTCCTGCAAAAAAACTTGCTAAATCTCTCGAGATCGTTAAGAATTTTGAATCAATTATCAAAGCGGAAATCAAAACCGTGGATCCCGATCTCACCATCAGTTTGACAGAAACTACCGTTAAGAAAACCGTGAAGGTTTTCAAAAAACAGTTGCAGGAAAAAATTCTTCAAACCATCAGCGCTTTGCCGCACGGTGTGACAAAAATGAGCGCCGATATTCCAGGTTTGGTCGAAACGTCTACGAACGTTGCTGTTCTAGAAACTAAAAAGAGTTCGGTCGTCTTAACCACCAGCCAACGTAGTTCCGTTGCATCTGAAATTATTGAGATTTTGCAAACCCATGCAGCTGTATTTTCGATGGGCGGCGCAGCCTTCAAACAGACCGACGGCTATCCCGGATGGAAGCCGAATCTGGATTCACCGATTTTGAAAACAGCCGTTCAGACTTACAAAAATCTTTACGGAAAAGAACCTGCGGTGAAAGCCATTCACGCCGGATTGGAATGCGGAATCATAGGAGAGAAATATCCTGGCATGGATATGCTATCATTCGGACCCACGCTCGAAGGCGTTCATTCTCCTGATGAAAAAATTTACATTGATACCGTTGAGAAGTTTTATCATTTCCTTCTTGCAATATTAAAAAATGTAAATTAGCCCGCATTGAAATGGTTTGAAAATCTTAAAAAAATACCGCCTCGGCGGTATTTTTTATTTTCATGTATTTTTATAGGATTTTTACCGTTTTAATTAGTAAAATGAGCACGTTTTTGAATAAGACTTCTGCAACTAATTAAACTTTCGTCCGTAGGACGGACTCTAACTGACTCGAGCTACTTGCAAGGATTCAATTTTAATGACAACACCACTTGATACCCGTACTGAGCCCTCCAAAATCTTTCGCTGGATCGTTCTATTATTTGCCAGCCTTTCGATGTTTGGCAATTATTATATCTATGATAGTATTAATCCGCTCGTGGATATATTTATTCAACAACTCGGTTTTACTAATGAAAATGTAGGTTGGCTGAACTCCAGTTACAGTATCGCCGCGGTTCTAACTCTAGTTATTGGCGGTATTATCATCGATCGGATCGGCACCAAAAAATCAATGTTTGTTTTTGCGGTACTATGCCTTGTAGGCGCCGCATTGATGGTCATCGATGGCAATTTCTGGATGATGATTGCCGGTCGGACAATCCTCGGACTCGGCGCTGAATCTCTGATCGTAGCCGTAACTACCGCCTTAGCCAAATGGTTTAAAGGCAAAGAACTCAGTTTTGCATTTGGAATTAATCTTACGATTGCGCGTCTCGCATCCGTCGCAGCAGATAATTCTCCCTCTTGGGCTTCATGGGCATTTTATCCCGGTGGCTCCCACGCCGATCCGAGCTGGCGCGGTCCTCTGATGATCGCAGTCGGAGCCGGCGTGATCTGTGTCGCCAGTGCAATTGTTTATTGGTGGTTGGAAAACGTAGCTGAGAAAAGATACACGCTTGGCGTGGCAGGACAGACGGATAAATTGGAATTCAGTTCGTTATTTAAATTCGGCAAGTCGTATTGGTTTATCGTCGGCTTATGTTTTACGTTTTACTCTGCCATTTTCCCCTTTCGCACATTCGCGATCAAATTTTTTATGGACACGCATTTTATCGGAGTTGAAGAAGAATTAGCGCGCAGTTCTGCAGGATTTTTTAATAGTTTATTGCCCATGTCGGCCATGTTTGTCACACCGTTATTCGGTCTGATAGCCGACAAATTCGGCAAACGTGCACTCCTGATGATGTTCGGTTCGTTGCTTTTAATGCCGGTCTATCTGATCATGGCCTATACGGGAATTACACTGTGGCTGCCTGTAACGATGATGGGCATTGCATTTTCACTGATTCCTGCAGTAATGTGGCCGTCGGTGGCGTATATTGTCGAGGAAAAACGGCTTGGAACCGCTTATGCACTCATGACGTTAATCCAACAGATCGGATTCTTTGCATTCAATCTCGCTATCGGTATGGCTAATGATTTTTCCAAGGCCGACGCAACAAACCCTCAAGGATACGCTTTAGGCATGTTGCTTTTCTCGACGCTGGGTTTCTTGGGCTTAATGTTCGCCTTTTTGCTTCGCAAAAATGAAACCGGCCCGAATGCACATGGGTTGGAAACGATTACGATGAAATAATAAAATTTTCTAAAACAAAAAGCCCCGATTGATGAATCGGGGCTTTTTTTATGTCTATTTTAAAATAATTTTACGAAATAATAATATCGATAATCCTGTCTTTATTCAGATCGAAATGTTTTTCTAACTTTGTACCGTTTTCTTCATACTCGATCGCAAAAAGTTTGTTGTATTCATCCTTGAGCGTAATGGCACCGGTCTTTGAGACGCCTTTGCCTTTGTAATCATCGTAATACGATACGGAAACTATATCGCCGTGATCGAGCGCTTCGAGCATTTCAATAATGGCATCGACTTCCATGTAACTTTCAGTTTGATTTTCATCAAGATCAATGCTTATCGCAATACGTTTGATTCCGGCTATATCACCTGAAGCAATATCAAATTCAATAGCATCGCCCGTACCTTCTTCCACCATCGCAAAAGAATGGAATTCCGATCCGACGTGAGTCACGCGTCCGGCAACCGGACTGATTGAACCGTCCCAGTTGATACGTTCTACTGTAACGCCGTCATTGACCGATAATGTTTTGATAACGTCAACGACCGCTTCCTCTTCCAGAGCGCCTTCCTTTTTCTTCTTCTTTCCAAACATCAGGTACTTTTCCTTATTTAGTTTTCATATTAATTAACTTCGTCCGGCGCGGGTTCACCTTTGGCTTCGGTAAATTCCAATTCATTGTCCCGTAGTTTGACTTCGATATGCGTCCCGTCGGTAAATACACCTTTCAGTAGCTGTTCAGCCACCGGGTCTTCAAGATATTTCTGAATAGCCCGACGTAAAGGTCGCGCACCATACACAGGATCAAACCCTTTTTCGGCGATAAACTCTTTTGCAGGTTTGGTCAATGTCACCATGATGTTACGCTCTTTTAATTTCTTGTCAACTTCAGCCATGGACACATCGATGATTCGTAAAACATCTTCTTTACTCAACGAACGGAACACGATCACTTCATCGATTCGATTGAGAAATTCAGGATTGAAGAGTTTTTTAGTGGCTTCCTCCACTTTTGACTTCATGCGTGTGTATTCATCTTCGGCGTCGTTTTTAGCGGAGAAACCGAACGCGGAACTCTTACTCATATCGCGCGCCCCGATATTGGACGTCATAATTACTACAACATTTTTGAAACTGACTTTACGGCCAAGACTGTCGGTAAGGATACCGTCATCCAGGACCTGCAAAAGAATGTTAAATACATCCGGATGAGCTTTTTCGATTTCATCAAGCAATACGACGCTGTACGGTTTACGCCGGATTTTTTCAGTCAATTGACCGCCCTCTTCATAGCCGACATAACCCGGAGGCGGCCCAACGAGACGGCTCACGGAAAATTTTTCCATGTATTCTGACATATCGATTCGCACCAACGCTTCGGCGCTTTCAAAAAGATAGCTCGCCAATTCTTTGGCAAATTGTGTTTTACCAACGCCCGTAGGACCCAGAAAAATAAACGATCCGATGGGGCGATTAGGATCTTTCAATCCGGCGCGAGTGCGGCGAATAGCGCGCGTCACGGCTTTAATGGCTTCGTCTTGACCGATGATCCGTTTGCGTAACACCTCTTCCATTTGCAACAATTTTTCAGATTCAGATTGTGCGACACGATTGACCGGGATGCCCGTCATCATCGACACTACGTGTGCGATTTCGTGCTCACCGACTGTGACCGTTTGGTTATCCTCACGTTTTTCCCATTCTTCTTTGGCAACACGCAGTTGCTCGTTCAATCGTTTTTCGATATCACGCAACTCAGCGGCTTTTTCGAATTTTTGATTCTTAATGACGCTGTCTTTTTCCTGGCGCACGCGTTCGATTTCGGATTCTACATCCAGTATGTGCTGCGGAACAACAATATTCATAATATGCGAACGTGAACCGCTTTCATCCATCACATCGATCGCTTTGTCCGGCAAATGACGGTCCGTAATATACCGGTCGGATAATTTGACCGCCTGAACGAGCGCTTCGTCCGTGTAATGAACGTGATGATGCTCTTCATATTTATGTTTGATTTGACGTAAGATTTCTATGGTTTCTTCGACGGTGGGAGGATCAATGATGACTTTCTGGAACCGGCGTTCCAGAGCGCCGTCTTTTTCGATATATTGGCGATACTCATCCAAAGTTGTCGCCCCGATACATTGCAGTTCACCGCGTGAAAGAGCCGGTTTGAACATATTTGAAGCATCAAGCGAACCGCTGGCGCCGCCGGCGCCGACGATCGTATGCAATTCGTCAATAAACAAAATCACATCGTCGGTTTTTTCCAATTCACTCATGATCGCTTTGACGCGTTCTTCGAATTGCCCGCGGTATTTCGTACCAGCCACCAATGCGCCGACGTCTAACGTCACGACACGTTTAGTGTGCAATACCCGTGGAACCTTCTTCTGAATAATACGCAGGGCCAGTCCTTCCGCAATCGCCGTTTTACCCACGCCGGGCTCACCGATCAATACGGGATTATTTTTTTTGCGCCGAGAAAGAATCTGCGCTACGCGTTCGATTTCTTCTTCGCGCCCGATGATCGGATCGAGTTTACCTTCTTCGGCATACTGCGTCAGATCGCGTCCAAAATGATCCAGTGCCGGTGTTTTACTTTTGCGGGGTTCGGTTTTCTTATTGGTAGGACTGTTGGGGGTAAATGTACCGCTCATAATGTTCGTCAACTCCCTCTTGATGGTTTCGTATTCAACGTTAAACATCGCCAAGACTTGCGCGGCTAGGCAATCTTTTTCCTTCACAAGGGATAACAACAAATGCTCTGTACCAATCACATCGGATTTATAATTTTTAGCTTCAAGATAAGTCGATTTGAGGATTTTTTCAGCGCGTTTGGTCAAAGGAGGATTGCCGATGATCGTATTTTCAGTAACCGGCTTGACCATATCTTCAATCGTGCGTTTTAATTTTTCAAGATCAATACCCAGATTCTTCAGCACTTTAACGGCCACGCCTTCGCCTTCGCGAATCAGTCCAAGCAACAAGTGCTCTGTTCCGATATAATCATGCCCGAGACGGATCGCTTCCTCTTGCGATAATTTGACGACCAGTTGAACCCGGCTGGAAAAGTTATTTTTCATACTACTCCATTCTGCTGTAAAAACACAGTGTAAGCCCGTCGAAAGAGTAATGACACTACACCGTTAAGATACAAAAAAATATAGACAAAGCAATTACGATAGTCAAGCAATTTAACCTTGTAAACATGAAACTTTGTTAGTGGTTTCGTATATTATTTAACGCATTCATTTTGAAAAAATTCGCTTGAAATACGTTTTAAAGTATTAAAAACCAGTTGCTTTTATAGCACGTTCAATTTACCTTTTAACCCGAAATTTGCATCCAACGTTGAATTTTTCAGTTAACTTTAACCGGGAGATTTGTATGCGCTTTTTTCAAAGCGGGAAGATAGCATTCGGACTTTTTTTTCTTGTATTAAGTTGGTCACTTCCAGTAGTGGCACAAGAAGAAGGCGGTTCGGATTCTCAGGAAAACAGCGGTTTTACTTTTCAAGGGCCATCCGACGGATCAGGGTACAGCCAATTTACCGCACCGATCGGCTTTACCAGAATCGGTGATCAAAATTTCATCAGCATGCGCCTGCAACCGGAACTTGCATTTGGTAAATTCGGCGCCGGTTTTGATATTCCCCTTCTTTTCAATACATCGGACGGCAAATTGCGTACGGATGAATACAAAGGCGGTGTCGGGCCTTTGCGTATCATTCGCTACTTGCGATATGGTGTGAAGCATAAAGATCCCGTCTACGTACGCGTCGGCGACATTTCAGGATCGTATCTTGGTTACGGCCTTACGATGTATAACTATACCAACGCTGTCAGTTTTGAAAAACGTAAGGTCGGCGTGAATTACGATTTGAATTACGACCTGCGTTTCGGCGTCGAAGGCGTTTACAGTGATTTTAATGGATTCAATATTTTTGGCGTTCGCCCGTATGCACGTCCTTTGAAGACATCCGATATCCCGATCATCAAGACAACGGAAGTCGGTATTACGTACATCACCGACGGCGACAAAAATATTCAGTACGGCGTCACGGAAATGGGCGCTGACATCGGCATGACCGTGCTTGAAAATAAAATGGTACAAATCACACCGTACATCGAATACGCCCGTATCATAAAAAATTCCGACCTCAAAGATGATTTGCGCAATGGAGTGGTTTTGGACGAGGAAGGCAATGCAATTGCTTCGGATTCAAAATATGGCGCCGGGCAAGGATTGGCGATTGGAACAAACTTCCGATTTAATTTCGTTGCCGATGTATTCAATATGGGTATGAAGCTGGAACGCCGTTTTTACAGCGACAACTTCGTACCGCAATATTTTGACGCCGTCTATGAAATCAATAAAGATCGCAAAGCCATCAATTTGATTTCAGCTCAAGGTGTGCAGGGAACTTACGGAGAAATTTTCGCTAATCTGATCAATAAAGTTCAGGTTCTCGGAGGCATTTCAATACCGGACAAATTGAAAAAAACCGACGGTGCGTTTATACATTTAGGTTTGTCTGCGCCCGATCTGATCCCACAAACTGTGATTTACGGCAGCTACGATAAAGGTTATCTCGATAAATTAGGCGATGCGTTCAAATTTAATCAGAATTCCATTGCACACATGATCATCGCTTATAAACTTTACCCCTATTTGTTAACGGGATTTGATTACAAATGGACTTTCGTGAAAACGGATAACGGATTCAAAGCGAAACGCTATATCACTCCGTTTGTCGGATTACAATTGCAATTGCCCATTGGCGATCAGAAAAAATAATTTAGTTTAAAATAAAGCTGTTTAAGAAACTGCTATGCAATTCTATTGTTTTTCAACTCTAGAACTTGAACACATATTGGTTTCTTGAACAGCTTTTCTGTTTTGTTACTTAACCAAAAAATTTTTGAGTACCATCGAAGCTCTTGAAACTATTAAATGGATTGATCGCGGCTGGTATCTGGCATTAGAATTCGAACTCAGCAATTCGCCGAAATTTGAAAACGCCTTAGAGCTTGCGCGTCAAAACAAACATTTTGTTGAATTGGTCGACGAGCGTGGTGTGAGTTTATATCGAACAATTCATTTCAAATCCGACTTTCCTAAATTCGATCGATTGTTTGCAATCGTTGGCCTTTGGAAAAGTACAAAAATGTATTACAAAGGCGATGCGATACGGAAGGAAGATTTTGAAATCTGGTACACGTGTTACAAAACCTATTGGGGACATCGTAAAACACTAAGTGAATACGATTTTTGCGGAACCAGCAAGCTGCATAAATTTCCGGATTTTATCGGCTGCTACGAACGTAACATTTACTTACGCTGGCGAGATCCTTTATACGCACATTATCAATTATCGTCTCGCGTTTGGTATGGTTTCGGCAAAAGAAAACAGGGTGCATATGTCATCGATAAACCTGCTATGGCCGCCTTTCTTGAAAAAACCAACGAAGATTATAAATCATGTCCATGTTATGGTCACACAGCGATCGAACGCGTGCTGCACAAACTTCCGAAAGAGATCAACCCGGCCATTCACAAAGATTGGCAATTCAAAGAAGATTTTTTGAAACTCTCGGCGTCAAAAGCCTACTTCAACTACGATATTGCTATTTCGGTCATTCCTGAAATCTGTCCCGTCAATGAAAAAGCTTACGTTAAATATATGGAACGTATTTTTCGTACGGAATAAGTCACTGCTTCATTTCAACGAGTTTTGTATACGCACTGAAAGGTGACATTTCGAATTCAATCTTCAAGAACGGATGCGGCGCTGCCTCGGCAATCCAGAAAATAAGCCGCGTTTTACTTGTTGCCAATCTGCGCGTCAGGATATCGGTTTTTTTACGTTTAACCTCTTCCTGAGTAGGAATAAATTTAAATTCCACCCTGAATGCATCCCACTCCTGATCGACCGCTTCTATTTTTTCCTTTTGTACAACTTTAGCTTCTACTTTCCACGGCTCCGTTTCAACGTCAAGGTTCATCCTGTAAATCTGGCCTACTTGAAGCGATTCTCTTCGGAATGAATAGATCATTGAGAAAAAATTATGTGTATTTTCCTGCACGGGAATGTCAAACGCTTCCTGAAATTTCCCGCCTTCGTAATGAGCGATATTTTTAATGTGATCGTATTGCGTTATCAATTCCTGTTTGATAGTTTTTTGCGTAATATATTTATGATACTGTATCGGCAAGCCTGTTTCAAAATCTACCAGTGTTTCGTATCTGTTTTCCAGGGAATAAAACTGAGAGAAAAAACTTGTAGTTTTTGAGACTGCTACGATTCGGTAGGCTTTTTTATTATCAACCTGCACGATTTCCGGAATGGAAAGTGAAATTGAAACGGCTGAAATGGAAAGATACGTGAGTTTATAATCATTGCTTTCCCCCACCCATTGTTGGCTGAAAACCGGGGAACTTACGAATACAACAACACAAACAAACTTTCGGAAAAAAATCAAAAAAATTCTTCCTTTCATTTATTCTTTTTCATTTTTTTTCTTTGATAGACGCCGCTTTGACCGCCTTCTTTTCGGACTAAAACAATTGCATCGATCTCAATGCCTTTATCCACCGCTTTGCACATGTCGTAAATGGTTAACGCGGAGACGGATACAGCCGTAAGCGCTTCCATTTCCACACCTGTTTTGTGAGTGGTCGTAACATTTGCCGTGAGCCTGACGGATCTGGATTTAGTGATTAACTCAAAATCAACATCGACATGCGTGAGCGGAATCGGGTGACACAACGGAATGAGCGCCGATGTTTTTTTGGCCGCCATAATACCGGCTGCTTTGGCGATAGTGAGTACATCACCTTTGGCTATTTGATTCTTTTTCAATTGACGGAAAGCTTCGCCGGACAAACGCACTACACCTGAAGCGGTCGCTCTACGAAAAGTATCCGATTTTTTTGTAACGTCGACCATCTTGGCTCGTCCATGCGCATCAACGTGTGACATCTTTTTTGATTTATTTTTCACGTAAAAAACCCAGCTTATGTTGCAATTGAGTACGAGCCCGATTGACGCGAGATTTGACCGTTCCAAGAGAAAGCTTGGTACGTTGAGCTATTTCTTCGTACGACAAATGTTCGATCTCGCGCAGTTTGATGACCTCACGGTATCTGGGCGACAATTCTTTGATGGCCTGACGAATCAGATCCTTTTTCACAGATGAGTCGGTGATATCATCCGAATTCAAACGCGTCTCGACTACTTCGAATTCTTTTTCGCCGGTAGCCAGGCTGGAAATTGATTGTTGCCGCTGTCGTTTTCTTTTTCGCAATTCGCTTTTGGCAAAATTCCCCGCGACGGTATAAATCCACGTCGAAAACTTGGCAATCTGTTTGTAAGCCTGCTTGCTTTTAAAAACTTTTACGAACGTGTCCTGGACAATATCTTCAGCATCGCTGCGCTCGCCGACAAATTGAAAAACGTAATTCAAAAGTTGTTCTTTATAACGGCCCACAATCACGTCAAACGCGGCCATGTCGCCCTGCTGAAAAAGGCGTATGACATCTTCATCCGACAGTTCCTGATACGAAACCATCGCTTGCCGCACGAGATGAGGAGTGCGGATAAGATCTTTTATATCGACCTTGTCCGCAGGTTTACGTTCATTCATATCATAGCCGTCTGAGTCAATTTAAATAACAGTTGATGCATGATCATATCATCCTTGATCGAACTCGATTTGATGTCTGAGTCGGCTTCAAGTAAAAACCCCATGCATTTGTGAATTTCAGCTACTGAAAATTTTTGTGCCTGAGGCCAGTAGTCGTTCTGGAAAAAATTCGGATAAATTCTGAATTGGTTCATCAGTGTTTTTTCGATTTCAGGTATTGAACGCCCGTTTTCACACATTTCGCAAATATTCCACAAAATCATAAACTGCCGGTACATCATCGCGATCATTCCAACAGGCTGCTCGCCATGCCGAATCATGTTTGTCATGATGCCGGATGCTTTCATAAAATTTTTTTGACCGACCGCTGCACACAATTCGAATACGTTGAATTGCCGCGATACGCCAATGACGGTTTCGACATCTTCATCGTTGATCTCCGCGCGCGTCCCGACATAGGTTGCCAGCTTTTCCATTTCAGTTGAAAGTTCACGCAACGACACGTCAACCTTAGATGCCAGCAACATCGCCGCACGGGCATTGATCGTTTTGCCTTTCGATTCGGCGAACGATTCAATCCATGCCAGAACTTCATTATCCCTTAGCTTCTTTAATTCGACGCAAACGGCCGAATCTTTCAGTTTCTTAAACAAATTTTGGCGGAAATCGGGCTTGGATGAAATAACGATAAAAACAGTCGTGTCGAGTGGGTTTTCAAAATATTTGGCCAGCGTATCGCGGCCGTTTTTTTCCAATTGCTCGGCATCTTTGAGGATAACAACTTTGCGGTCAGCGAGCATGGGAAAACTCATGGCGTTATTCAGAATATCCTCTGAACGTGATTCTTTTCCGTAAAAAAGATGCACATTGAAATCGTCTTTATCCGATTGAAAAATTTTCCGAACAATGGCATCGCTTAAATTATCGGCCAAAAAAACTTCATCACCGTAAAAAAAATAAGCCGATCCGAGCGGTTGTTTTTTTATTTCCTGTAACGCTTTTGTGTACGTCAGGCTTTTGTCGTCACGCGCCATTTTTCGTTTTCTCTTTTCGTAAAGCAAAAGCGAGGCACAACGCAAAGCCACCCCAATTGAGGCCAAGAATTAAGATCATGACAAGAATAGATTCAAAGGACATTTTCGTATCCTTGGTTTATTGACGGAGAATACGCCCCATTATTTTTTTATTAAAAATCATGAACAATACAATCACCAACAACCATTGTACCACGCATGTTCCGACGCTGTAGATATTGGTGGGATCCCACCAATCGTCTTTAGCAAAATCGCTGATGGCTTTGTAGAACCACCAGCTGATCATGGCAATAAATTGTAATGGAATGAGCACCAATATTACGACGTTGTACCACTTACCGATTTTGAAATCAGCTCCTTCACCATTGATTAGCTCTGTCCTGAATTTATCGACTCCGTATCGAATGACAGCAAAGGCAACGAGCATACCGCTGACCATCAGACCAATGCCCCACACCCAATCCTGATTTTCAAAAAAATCAGACGACAGTGCCGATGGAATCCCAAAAATAACTCCGGCGATGCCGACGTAAATAATCGCCCGTGATCTTCCCATCCCGGCATCCATGAAATTACGTACAGCCAATTCGACCATAGAAATCAACGAACTGAATGCGGCCATAAACAGCGCAAGAAAGAACATAATAGCAAAAATAAATCCACCTGGCATTTCGCTAAACAACGCCGGCAGCCATTCAAACGTAAGGCCTGTGCTTGCCCGACCAGATGATTGTAATAAGATGGCCGCATCGCCGGGCACAAGAGAGAATACAGTAGAGAAGATCACGATACCGGCCAAAAGAGATGCTGAGTTGTCTCCAAATCCTACGACGAAAGAGTTTAATCCAACATCTTCTTTCTGTTTCATGTATACGGCATACGTCAGAATTAATCCCCATCCGGCGCCTGTCGACCATGCTGATTGCGTCAAAGCTTCAAGCCAGATTTTATAATCGGCCAGCGCTTCAAAATCCGGATGAAAGAAAAATTCAAGCCCGCCGCGTGCATTCGGCTCAGTCAACGACCAAACGGCCGAAATGATCAATACAATGAAAATTCCTGGCAATAAAACTTTATTGGCTCTTTCCAATCCTGATGCTATTCCTCGATAAATGATCCAGGCAGCAAGCCCCATGGTGATCACATGAAAAATGATCGGCTGATACGAGTCGATAAAAACTGCAAATGTCTGTTTGGATATTTCCGGCGTCATCGCGGTAAAACCGCTCGTCACGGCAACTGACAAATATTTCAGGCACCACCCGGTGACTACAGAATAATAAAACATGATTGCAAATGTACAAAAACCAACAAATCCTCCCATCCATCCATACTTTTCACCAATTAATTTTCCAAAAGCACCGATGGTTCCTTTGCGTGTATGCTTGCCGATGGCAAATTCTGCAATCAAGAGCGGAACCGACCAAGTGAATAAGAAAATAACCCAGGCAATCAGAAATTCACCACCGCCGTTCTGTGCCGCAATGCGCGGGAATCGCCAGATATTGCCGGTGCCGACGGCCATGCCGAGCGCTGCCAGTAGAAGTCCCCAACGTGATGTAAACGTTTCCTGCTGTTTTTGTGTTTCCATGGACACCTGAAGTGGAGTTAAAAGGCAATTATATCATCAGTTTTTTTTCAAATCTTCGAGCATTTTTTTCAAGAGCAACATATCTTCCCATGCTGGTTTTTTCCAGTTGGGATTGCGCAAAAGTGCGGCAGGGTGATACGTTACAATAAGCGGGACACCGTGATAATCAAAAGTCTTTCCGCGCATTGCAGTCATGGACAACGTATTCCGTAAAAGCGTGTTGGCTGCCGTGAGCCCTAAGGCACAAATGATTTTTGGGCGAATTAATTCAATCTGTGTAATTAAATACGGCTCACACTGCTCGATTTCGTTCGGGTTAGGTTTACGATTGCCGGGCGGACGGCATTTCAGAATATTAGCAATGTAAACAGTTTCGCGCGGAATTCCGAGTGAACGTTCTTCCTCGATCATTTTAGTAAGAAGCTGTCCTGCTCGCCCGACAAATGGCAAACCTTGTTCATCTTCATCCGCTCCCGGCGCTTCACCGACAAACATTAAATTTGCTTTGGGATTGCCCGATCCGAAAACAGTTTGCGTGCGCGTTTTACACAGATCGCATTTTTTACAACCGGATACCGTTGCCTTTAATTCGTCCAGTGTCGGCAAAGCATCGTTTCTGACGGCGGAAGATTTCATCGGTGTTATTTCCTGAGGTTTCGATTCAGCGGCCAATCCGGATGTCTTTGGTATGTT
>JAIBAF010000065.1 GCA_019695335.1 bacterium | reverse complement strand
CAAACAATAAGCCATTGTCGCTTCATGATTTCCTTAATAACGTTAAAAAAAATCCCCACAGCTGAAATTGCAGGGATTCATCTGAAATTGTCTGGTTTCAAGAGTTCTAATTTTGATAAATTGTCGATACAATATTTCAAAAGCCATGGCGGCTTTGGGTCTACTCACACTTGTACATAAATCAGCATGTTTCGGTCTTAATTTTCTGATGGCTCAAGAATCCTGGATTTTTGGCGTTTGATTTTCCGCCACAAACCTTTGGTTTTGCCTGAAGAGATGACTTCTTCAATAAAGTTCCGCAATTCAGTCGGGGTCAGATTGCGATGCAAAATGCCTTTATAGGCTGCTGAAATTTTTCCGGTTTCTTCCGACACCACCAATATAATAGCATCCGTTTGTTCCGACAAACCAACTGCGGCGCGATGTCTGGTGCCTAGCGAAGATTCGATATAAGGATTCTGACTGAGAGGTAATAAACATTTTGCGGCTTCGATCTGATCGTTTTCGATGACCACGGCGCCATCATGCAAGGGAGAACGCGGATTGAAAATAGACAATAACAATTGTTGAGAAACCTGAGCCTGTAACATCAATCCAGTTTCGATAATATTACGCAATCCCGTGGTTCTCTCCAAAACAATAATCGCTCCGTTCCGCCGTTTCGCCAGAAATTCACAAGCCTTGACAACTTCGTTCACATAATCCGGAATCCCAAGTTTGATAATATTCCGAAGCAAACCGCTCTGGCCGAAAGAAAACAACATCCGGCGTAATTCAGGTTGAAAAATAATGACGAAAGCAATGACCCACACGGTTCGGATCTGATCGACCAGCCAGATCATGCCGCTCATATTCAAAGCTTGGACAGCAACGGATAAAACTAAAATCAGAATCAGGCCCATCAACATGCGCGACGCCGTCGTACCTTGAATGACCAAATACGCTTTATAAAAAATCACCGTAACGGCCAGTATATCGAAAATATCCAGCACCGTGACGGGCACAAACCATATTTTAAAAAGTTCTGTTTGCATATTATTCTGCATTTTCAATAGTCATTGCGAGATCGACGGCACGCCGAACGGCTTTGACGTCGTGAACTCGTAAAATATCGGCGCCTTTCAAAGCCGCCAGAATATTCGTAGCGATGGTTCCTTCTAGCCGATCATCGGGAGGTGCGCCGAATAATTTTCCGGTAAATGCTTTACGCGAGGTTCCGATCAACAACGGCCATCCTAATTCTTTAAACGATTCCAATTCTTTCAGTAAAATATAGTTATCCTGAAGTCTTTTACCAAATCCAAAACCCGGATCGACAATAATTTTTTTGACGCCCGCTTTGAGAGCTTTTTGAGCTGCTTGTACGAGAAAATCTTTAACTTCTTTGACGACATTGTCATACCGAGGATCTTCTTGCATGGTTTTCGGAGAGCCTTTCATGTGCATGACAGCAAGAGCGGCATCATGACGGGCGGTTACTGCCGCTATATCGGGGTCAAACGTCAGCCCGCTGATATCGTTGACGATATGCGCACCGGCTTTCAGCGCGGCTTCGGCAACTTTTGACTTATTAGTATCAATGGAAATCAGAACATCCAGATTATGTGAAATTTTTTCAATCACCGGTATTGTACGTTCCAATTCTACGTCAACATGAACAGAGTCCGAACCTGGACGCGTCGATTCGCCGCCGACGTCAATAATATCTGCGCCATCTGCTTTCAGTCGTACGGCTTGGGCATAGGCTTTTCCCAACGAGTCGAATTTTCCACCGTCAGAAAAGGAATCGGGCGTTACATTAAGGATGCCCATATAAAATATACGGGTGCGTAACAAAGAATAGAAATCGTTCATTCAGCATCCGGGAAATATTCCCGTAATTTTTTACGCGCTTCTTCCCGGTATGGGTCGTCGCGATCGAGTAGCTTCATTGCTGCACGAAATGCAGCTATTGCTTCGTCACGTTTATTTTGCACTTCGTAAATTTTACCGAGATACAGATACACGTAGGGATAATTTTTTATCTGAAGGGCTTTTTTAAAATACATTTCTGCGGTCGGATATTGGGCCAATTCCTCGCGTGTTTGTTTTTTTGCCTTGTATTTTCCGGCAACATGAAAATACAGAATGCCAAGACTGTAGTACACTTCAGCATTATCAGGATTAATTTGTGATGCCCGGTTTAACAAAGTAATGGCCGGATCAAAATAATTCAGATGATCGTAAGCCGTTACTAAACCGAGTGTAGCATCGATGTCATTAGGCCTGAGTTTTTGTGCAATGAGAAAATTATTAAGCGCCAATTGAGAAAAGTGATCGTTGGGGCGGCTCAGATCGATGTAATATTTTCCCAACGCCAGATAGGAATAAAAACTTGCCGGATTAGCGGCAATGGCCTTTTTAAGAATTTCTTCCTTGGTTTTAAGATTAAAGGATTCCCAACGAATCTTTTGCATATAACTAAGCAGATCGTAGATCAGGTAATCGCGGTCGTAAAGAGTGTGAGCGGCGATGAGGGCAAATTCGGCATCCAGGTAACGCGGCTCAGGCTTTATAGACATATAAAAATCGGCTAATGCCGTGTAAGCAGGTTCGAATTTTTCATCCAATTGGCCTGCGCGTTTAAGGTGATATTCCATACGTGCCTGATAATTCTTCCTGAGTTGATCGTCATTAGTACGCGTCGACAATTCTCCGTACGCTAAACCTGTTCCGTACCAAGCCAGCAAAGAAGAACTGTCAGCTTTCAACGCCTCCTGAAATGCACTGAGCGCATCTTCGTAACGGTAGACGGACATTAAAAGTTGTCCCTGGAAATAAGGCATGAGCGATGGCGTATTGTAGAGGTCAGCTTCAATAGCCGTTGGATTAAATTTGTAGTCAGTTTCTTGATAGAAAAATTGAATCAATTCGGTTGCACATTCTTTGGCTCGAGGCGTCCATTCGGATGTGAGCGGGAGGTCGTACTGGAACGATCGGATCAGCCCATGTTCAGCTGAATTATAAATGTGTACGTCAAGAATAGCATGTTGATCTTTAATTTCAAAAGATCCCGCCGCAACGTAATCGATGCCTAGTAAATTGGCCCACGATAGCAATTTCGATGAATCCAATTGCGAAAACTTTGCGGTAGAATCTTCGCCGAACGAACCGGTAATCCATTCAGGTCTGAGGAATGTCAGGTGCGGAGGTGATTGCATTTCACCGATACGCGTGGCCATTTCGGCCATGCCCCAGCCTAATCCCTGGTACGCATGCAGACGATGCGATCCGGTATTATCCCGAAATTCAAAAGGAAAAATTGCAACGTGAATCTGAATGGGTTTGGGAGGCCGTGCCAGACGAACAATCGCATACGTAAAACACAAAAAGCCAATGAGCGCTAACGTCGCGTTTCGCAGTTTTCGTTTATCAATGATTTCTGAATGTTTACGGAGATAATTAGCGATAAAAAGAATGATACCGCAAATCGTCAATAGAAAAAAAATACCACCAGGAACTTCGCCGGACAAAAAACGAATAATCGATTGCATACAGAACCTTCGTTATAATAAAGAATAAGGATGCATCACTGTCGTTCATGCATCCTTATGACCAAAAATCTCCGTTTGAATAAGAAATCTAAGAGACAGGGGTTTTTTGCTCACCATTTTCCTGCTCGAGAGGTTTGAGAGCTTGTCCGGCCATGATTAAATCAAGATCGTCGGTATCAATAGTCTCACGCTCGATTAAAGCATTCGCAATGGCATGAAGGTAATTGATATTTTCGCGAATTAAATCGACGGCTTTATTTTCAGCCTCACGGACAATTTTTTGAATTTCTTTATCGATAATGACGGCTGTTTCTTCGCTGTAATTCTTAGACGTTGCGATATCGCGTCCGAGAAAAACTTCTTCTTCTTTTTTACCGAATGCAACAGGTCCGACGAGGTCGCTCATTCCCCATTCGCATACCATTTTTCGGGCGACGGATGTAGCGCGTTCGATATCATTGCCGGCTCCGGTCGTCAGGTGATCGAAGATAATTTTTTCAGCGGCACGTCCGCCCATAAGATGTATCAACGTCGTTTGGATATACGTTCTTGAATACATGTGCCGATCATCCGTGGGCAAGTAGTGTGTCAGACCCAAAGCACGTCCGCGAGGGATAATGGTAACTTTATGTACGGGATCGGAGTCGGGCAGCAATCGGGCAACAAGGGCATGTCCGGCTTCATGATAGGCCACCATCCGTTTTTCTTTTTCAGAGATGACAAGGCTCTTTCGTTCCACGCCCATCATAACTTTATCTTTTGCATTTTCGAAATCGATATTTTCAACAATATCCGAATTTCTTCTTGCTGCAAGCAGCGCGGCTTCATTGACGAGATTCTCAAGGTCGGCTCCCGACAATCCGGGCGTACCTTTTGCAATTTTTTCTAAATTCACATTTTGGCTGAGATGAATTTTTTTGGTGTGAATTCTCAGAATTTCTTCACGGCCTTTGACGTCGGGTTGATCCACGACGACCTGGCGATCGAACCGTCCCGGCCGGAGCAATGCTGAATCGAGGATGTCCGGTCGGTTGGTCGCAGCAAGCAAAATAATTGCTTCATTGGAATCGAAGCCGTCCATTTCAACCAAAAGCTGGTTCAGTGTCTGCTCGCGTTCATCGTGACCACCGCCCAAGCCGGCTCCGCGTGAACGTCCGACTGCATCGATTTCATCAATAAAAATTATACATGGCTGGCTGCGTTTAGCCTGATCGAAAAGATCGCGTACACGCGATGCACCAACACCGACAAACATTTCGACAAAATCAGCGCCGCTGATCGAAAAAAACGGAACGCCTGCTTCACCGGCGACGGCTCGCGCTAACAAAGTTTTTCCGGTTCCCGGAGGTCCTAGTAATAAAGCACCTTTGGGGATGCGTCCGCCAACTTTGGTGAAACGATCCGGATCTTTCAGGAAGTCGACAATTTCCTGTAATTCCTGTTTGGCTTCATCGCATCCGGCCACATCGATGAATGTGACTTTGGTATCTTTTTCAGTCGACATGCGGGCACGGCTTTTTCCGAAAGTAAAAATATTTTTTGAACCGGTGCCGCCGCCCTGCATCCGGCGAAGAATAAAAATAAAAATACCGATTGCCACTAACCAAGGAAGCATTTGAATGAAAATGGTCGAAAAGTCCGTTCCTTTTTTCGAGAACTCAATGCCGATATTTTTTGCGCGCCAATCTTCGATCATTTTACTGTCGACAAACGGCAAGTAGATTTTAAATTGTGAATACTTCACGGAACGTCCGTCGACATAGGCGATCGATTCTTCTTTCAGAGTACCGCGTAATTCGTTTTCCGTAATATGAACGCTGTTGATCTTATCCTGATTCAATAACTCCTGATATTGCGAATAGGTGAGTTCAACAAGTTTTTCATTACCGGATGAGATCATCTGATACAAAAAGAAAAATGCCGCAAAGATTGCGAGCCATATAAAAAACGTTGCAAACGAATTTTTGAATCCTGATCCGCCTTCCTGGTTGGGACGGGGGCGCTTAGCGGCAGGCCGTTTGGATTTATTTTTTTTATTTTCGCTCATTTCTGTGTTTTTATTTTCGCTCAAAGGCGTGCTCCTTTAACTCTTGGTAACATAAATGTCTTTTAAATGCCGGAAACGCTGGGCGTAATCCAATCCGTAACCTATGACGAATTCGTTGCCGATCTCAAACCCGACATAATGAATAGGGAAGTCGACTTTTGCTTTTTCTTTCTTTAACAGCAAGGTTGCAAAACGTAACGAGGCCGGCTCCATTTTATCCAAATGATTTTTGATATACGTAACGGATAAACCTGAATCGATAATATCTTCAACAACAATCACGTGGCGTCCTTTGAGCTTAGCGCTCACATCTTTATCGAGACGAATGCTGCCGCTGGAATGCATGTGATCCCCGTAACTTCCGATTTTCAGAAAGTCGATTTCACATTCCGTATTGACTTCTCGAATCAGATCGGCAACAAATAAAAAAGAACCATTGAGAATCCCGACAAAAATGGGATTTTTGTCTTGGAAGTCGTTGGTAATTTCACGGCCGAGGCGGCGAACTTCGTTTCGGATTTGCTCGTCAGAGATCATTACCGTAAAAACATGACCATCGGCTTTAATCGTGTTGTTCATTCCGTCGACATTCCAATTTTAAAATACGTTGAGTAGCGGAAGTTAATTTATACCGATTGTCGAGCCGAAGCCCGCAAATCCAGATAATATGATCGCGTCCGTTTTTGTGCTCATAGAGAATCGGCCGCGTTTGCTTATCCGGTATTGAAATTTTTTCGTCGATGAAGAAATCGCTTAATTTTTTAGATTTCTCCATACCCAATGGATAAAAGTAGTCGCCGTTCTGCCAAAAACGCAAGGAAATGGATCCATTGATAGCGTCAGCATCGGCATATTCTACGTAAGGATCGCGCCCAAGTTTTACTTTTTTAAACTGCTTGGAAAGCAATTCCGTTATCCGGCATGTCCAATTATTAAAAATCTGTGTTTTGCCGACCGTGACAATTTTCTTCCCCTGAGTTGCGGTCGTAAGTCGTGGCTGAAAAACAAGAGTATTCTGCAATCGCAAGCAAAGCCATTTTCCAAAGAGTAATTTTTTTCCGCTCTGGCCTCGAATCAAATCCGTTATCCGCGTAATGTCGTCAAAATCAAATTCGACGGATAAGGCTTTACCGATAAGCGAGAGAATACCAAACTGTTGGGACGCAAAATACCTCTTAAAGCGATCAATTTCAAGGGTAATTTTCCCGTCCGACTGCTTGCAAATGCGCTTAAAAAGCCGTTTGGCATCATGTCGCATCCACGCTTCCGTATCAGTAGCGATGACATTTAATTGACGAAGATGCTTTTCAATTTGCGGGTCATAGTGAGTTTTTAATAAAGGCATTAACCGATGGCGAATTCTGTTCCGCAAAAAACGCGTATCGCGATTGGTAATATCCATACAATATTTAATTCGCTTGGACTTGGCATAGGATTGAAGTTCTTCCTTTGAAAAAACAAGCAGAGGACGAACATATATACCCCGCGATTCACGAATCCCTGTCAAACCAGTCCAACCGGTTCCTTTGATCAGACGGAGTAAAACCGTTTCAGCTTGATCGTCAGCATGGTGTGCGGTAACAATTTTGTCATAACCATTTTGCTGGGCCACGCGTTCTAAAAAATCATATCGTAATATCCGGCATGATTCCTCAACAGAAGTCTTATGCTTTTTGGAATAGGTGAGTGCATTGACGCGTTCAGTAAAATATTCGAGATGATTGGATTCGGCGAATTGTTTGACAAATTTCTGATCATTGTCGGCTTGTTTTCCGCGCAAACCGTGATGAAGGTGCGCGATGCCAAGATGAAAGTCGTTTTTTAATAAAAGAAAAAGATGAGCCAAAGCCATGGAATCGATTCCGCCGGAAACCGCCAGCAAAATGCGCGAACGTTTTTTGAAAAAACGTTTTGTGCGGCAATGATTTAAAAAACGGTTTTCAAAATTATGTGGTGTATCCTTTTTCATGGAATTTTCATAAACACAGTGTTCAACAGTATAAAATAAACAGTCAGAATAATTAAAGCGGGAATGACGAAATAGGGGTACAATTCGTGATAGCGTAAATACGTTTTAACTTCAATACGCGTTTTTTCTAATTGCCCGATCTGATCGTAAATGTCTTCGAGCATTTTTTGACTGGTGGCGCGAAAATACTGGCCACCGGTGGTTTCCGCAATGGTTCGCAACGTTTCTTCATCGATTTTAACTTCGGCGGTTACGTATTGCCTTCCAAAAAAGGGATCGTCAACGGGAATACGCGCTACTCCGTCTTTGCCGGCTCCGACCGTATAGACGCGAATGCCCAGCGCCTTGGCAATTTGAGCGGCAGTAATGGGATCGATTTCGCCGCGATTATTCTGACCGTCCGTGAGAAGGATAATGACTTTGCTTTTCACTTTACTTTCACGTAAACGGTTGATCGAATTGACTAAACCCATACCGATCGCCGTGCCGTCTTCGATCATACCGATGTCTACCTGCCGTATAAGTGACGTTAGGATAGAATAGTCTACCGTTAATGGACATTGGGTAAAACTTTTCCCGGCGAATACGACCAATCCGACACGATCCGTTTCTCGTCCACGAACGAATCGTTCGGCTACTTCCTTAGCAGCATCAAGCCGGTTTGCTTTTCCCATGTCCTCGATCAGCATACTGCGTGAAACGTCGATAGCGAGAATAATGTCGATACCTTCTGCGGTTACTTTGGATTGAGCGTCTTTGGTGCGGGGCCGCCCTAATGCGCAAATGACGAGCGCCATGGCTATTAATTTGAGCCACGGTAACAGAGTGGCGGCCTTCTGGCGAAAGGACGGTCGAACAGTTCCTAACCATCCAATATGTGAATATTGAACGGCGGCCGCGCGTTTCTTCTTCCAATTCCAAAACCACACGATCGGCAAAGCGGCAATGAGTAAGAGAAAGTAAGGATTAGCCCATTCAAAGGAAGCCATAGTATCTATATTTTTCGTTTTTCTGAGACAACTATTTCGATAGTCAGTAAGATAAACGCGATAACCAGGAAGAATTGAAAACGATCTTCAAACTGAGTGAATTGATATTGGGATGATTCGGTTTTTTCGAGTTTTGATACGTCGTCGTAAATTTTTTTCATCGTCTGCCCGCCGGTCGATACCGGATAATAAGCGCCTCCAGTCTCTTCAGCGAGCTTTTTAAGAAAGGCATCTTCTAATTTAGTTGTAACTACCGAACCATTGTATTTTTTATAATCATATTGGTTACCTTGATCGTCGTAGACCGGAATCGGAACAGGATTGGATGTCCCGACGCCCACCGTGTACACCCGGATGTTCTGTTCCTGCAGACTCTTTATCATCGTAGAAGCGTCAGTACTATGATCCTCGCCATCTGAAAAAAGTATGATTGCTTTGCCTGCCGATGAGCCGGCTGGCTCGCCCTCATGGCGAATAAATGCTTGAGCGGCTGTCTGTAACGCATCGGTAAAATTTGTTCCGGCGGACGTCGTGGTGCCTGTTTCAATTGCATCGAGAAACATGTGCAGCGCGCTGTAGTCATTTGTCATGGGACATTGAATGAAAGCATTTCCTGCAAATACGACTAATGCGACGCGGTCTCCGCCCAGCATTTCCAGCAACGATCCGATCTCGAATTTTGCTTTTTCAATTCTGCTCGGCTGAATATCTTGCGCATTCATAGAAGCCGAAATGTCAAGAGCCAAGACGATATCAACACCTTCGATTTTTACCTGCTCGTACTTGGTTCCGATCTCGAATCCAACGAGTGCTAGAATTAGCAATCCTATAGACGAGAATAGAAAGATCGTTTTGATGCGGACTTTTGTGAGGCTGCGGGAGGCCGTCAGTTGTTCGATCAATTCTGCATCGCCAAAAGCCTTTATTTGGCGTTCTTTATGACGCAGTCTGTAAAGGTAAAAAATAAAAAGCAGTGGGATTAGCGCCAGCAGGTAGAAAAAATAAGGCGAAGCAAATTTGATCATAACTTGAAAAGATCGTGATAGTTAAAAGCGGGTTAATATAGATAGAAACGGAGAATTTTGCAAAATCAAATGTGGAGTGCGGTAGTGAAATGAATTTTAGCGGCGCACCCGGGAAGATGCGCCGCTAGGTGTGCCGTAAACTTAATTAATAGCCTTGCGATTGAAGTGAGTTGTATTGCTGTTCATACTGCATAGCGGCGTTATAATTGCCCATATTTTTATAAATCATGGAAAGGAAATACGCCGTAGTTTTGAGTTCGGTTTTTGAACTGCCTTCCATGCTATTGAATGAATAGGCTGTCATGAAATTATTCATGGCTTCCTGTTGCTGGCCCATGTAATACTGGCTCATTCCGATCGTATTATAATCCACGCCTTGTCCATATGAATCGTTTGTTTGCTGTGCCATCGACAAAGCCTGATAAGCGCTGTTCATGGCTTCCTGATAATGACCGAGATAATAGTGACAACGACTGATTTTTTCCTGTGTTAGTTTCTGAAAGCTTTCATCATTGTGAATTTGGTATACTTGTAAAGCGGTTTGCAAATCCTGCAAAGCTTCGTTGTAATTGCCGGCCGTCATTTTATCTTCGCCGGCTTTTTTCAGATTGTCGGCATCTTGCACTGACATTTGATTCGGATTGTTATTATAACCGGTTTGGGCGCCGTAGTCTTTGTATCCGCTGCCGCTGTTTAATTGATCGATCTCGTTTTGATACTTATTGGCTTCATCATATTTTCCAAGCTTGTTGTAAACGTCAACAAGGTTTTTCAGATCGATTTTAATATCTTCAGTTTTGCTACTTTGACGGCTTTGCGCTAAAGCGGCTTGATAATAAATAGCGGCCGACGAATAATCACCCTTATTGTAATAATTGACGCCGAGGCGGTTGTTGGCCAGGCCGACGCCGGAGAGATCGTTGAGGGAACTGGCCATTGCGAGCAATTGGAAATTCAGGGAAATCGCCTCATCATATCGGCCGGTTTTGTTAAACACTTGAGCGAGTTGTTCGGAAGCATACAGTTCGTATTTTTTATCTCCTTTGTCTTTGTATACGCGAATGGCATTGTTCAGATGCGATTCCGCTTCGTAATATTTTCCTTGTTTGTATAAATCTTTACCCAGATTATATTCGTCGTCAGCCCACTTGACGTCTTGAGCAAAAGTGCCAGTGGCTAACAACGTTGCCAAAATGAACGCTAACGTTTTCATAGTACTCTCCTCTTGGAATGTGGGACATGTAATAACTGATTTAATTTAAAAAAACATTGTCTCGTTTGCAAAATTTTAGAACTTATTTTACCACGCCAATAGGGAAGTCCTGGCCGCGCGCATAGCTATTGGGATATTGAGCTGTACCGCGGTATTTTTTTGTAAGTTCGGGTACACGGTCGTTGAGATAAGCCTCCAATTCTTTCACCGTTATTTTGCCATCTTTAGTTCCGCCGTCTGCATCGCCGTTTAATCCCTTTAAGATAGCAAAGGTAAAAACGCCGTGACCAAGTTGTCCAAATTCTGCGGCAAACTGTTCGGTGCCCGTTGCCGAAAGGACGACCAAACCGGCGCTTCGCGCTAATTGTAAAATAGCTTTTTCATTGGCTGCGCCGCGGGTCGAAAACGCCTGTACCGCACCGCCTGACTGGCATGCATCAAGAACTACTACTTGTTTTTGTGCTTTGATATTCGTGCAAACTTCTTTTAACCGTTGTGCGGAAATACCTTTTTTCAATAAGCCTTCGTCGTCGCCGTACAATTTTATTACATCATTTGGTACGAGATAAAATTCGGTTGGCGAAACTTGACTACCTTCGCTCATGACGCCGTGTCCTGCATAATAGAATATAAAAGCATCTTCAGGTTTGGCCATCTCTGCAATTTTTTGTAAAGCAGCTTCGATGTTTATGCGATTGGCGTCCGCATCGTAAATCTCATATTTCAAAATTTGTTTGAAGATCGTTTTGCCGGTCGTTTCAATGGCTTTGACGAAAGCCTGAGCGTCCGGCCGTGCATAGTTCAAGGTATAATTGGCATTTTTATACTGATTGATCCCGATGACAAGCATGTAAAGGTTCGAACTGGCTTCGAGAGACTGGCGTTCGACCGATAGTTCGAAAGGATTGGATTCCGTTCTTTCTTTATTGAATGCGGTCGCCTGAAAGGTGTTATTGCCGGCCAGCATCGGTGCATAATACGTCAGGGTTAGTTTTCGTCCGACATTTGAAATTTTTTTATCTATAATTTGTTCCTGTGGGATCAGTTTTCCGTTTTGATACAACCGGACTTCATCGATGCCACCGCCTGCATCCGTTACTTCGATTTCAATTTCAGCTCCTTCGCTTTCGACAATACTATGATCGAACGGCCGTACAATTTTTACTTTAGGAGGCAATGAAAAACCTTTTGAAATATCGACCGTTCGAGCCATCGTTTCGCCACGCAAAACAGATTTCAAAAGATCGGGCGTGTAAAACCTTTCAAACAAGGCGTCCAACGGGATGACATGCAGATCCTGAACGTAATGCATTTTCTTCATTCCGTCCGGCGTGCCATCGAATCGTCCATCAGTGGCTACAGCAACCCAATCTTTTTCGCCAATAGCCGTCAGGTTGATCAGCGGATCGCCGGTTTTGTAATCCCAGATAATGGTTCGTGCATCGGTGCTGGTCGTAAAAAGATATTTGCCATCCGTACTGAAAGTCAGCGCATTGATAACACTGGTATGACCGGTTAATTGGCGAACTTCTTTCCATGTTCCGGTTTCGATCATGCGCACAATTCTGTCATCGCCCATAGCAAGCCATTTACCGTCAGGGCTAAACATCATACCGCCGTTGCTGGCCCAGGTTGCATTGTAGGCGGCTTGTTCAAATGTGTTGACATTCCAGATCACTCCGGTACCGCTTGCAAGAAAACTACCATCGGGGCTAAAACAAATGACGTTCGAACCGCCCGAATCCACAAGCGATTTAATAATACGACCGGAACTCACGTCCCAGAATTTAACGGTTTGATCGTAGCTGGCGCTTACGAGCATGCTTTCATCAGGCGTTAGCGTTAATGTCCAGAGAATACGCTGATGACCTTTCAATGTACGACGCAGTTTGCCTGAGTTGAGATCGTAGACGCGGATCGTCGTGTCGTTGCCGGCAACGGCCACATAATTTTGCGAACGATTGATAACCATGGCCGCAATGGATGTGTGCGCTTGAATCGTACGAACTTTTTTGCGCGTGACAACATCCCAGACGATGATCGTCGAGTCATATCCACTGCTAACCAAAAGTCGCTCGTTCTGCGCAAAACCAACGGGATATACCGGTTGCCGGTGCCCTTTCAGGATCGTTCGCAATTTACCTTCCTGAAGATTCCATAATTTGACAGAATGATCTTTGCTTCCAAGGGCGAGCAATTGATTTTTTTTGTCGATAGCAATGGAGTTGTTGCCGTCGGCGTACCCGGTGAGCGCGATTTTTTCAGAGTTGTCTTTCAAGTTCCAAATGCGAATCGTTTGATCGGCACTGCCGCTGACGAGAGAATTTCCGTCGGCGCTGAATTCAAGAGAAGTTACGGCTTCATCGTGGATGCCGACGGTTTCAGAAATTTCACCATGGCTCAGATTCCATAGCCGAATAACGCCATTATCGCCTCCGCTGGCTAAAGTGTGACCGTCCGGATGAAATTGTACGGTATGAATTTTTCCGTCAGGGCTTTCGAGTGCGGTCAATTCGCGGCCATTAAGGACATAGAACAAACGAATGGTTTCATCATCGGAACCAGTCGCAAGAATATAGCCGTTCGGGCTGAAGGCTACGCAATTTACTATGTCAGTGTGCTCTGAAATTTTAACTAATTCTGTTCCGGATTCAGGATCCCAAACGCGAACCGTACTGTCTTCTCCGGCGCTTGCAAGGCGATCGCCCGAAGGCGAGAATGCCAGAGAAGTTGTTAACTGAGTAGGACCGTGCAATTCACGCAGAAGTGAGAAATTTTCAGTGTTCCACAAACGGATACCATTATCCTGCGATTCCACGCCGACGAGTTGCTTATACCAAAGCGGATATCCATGCCCGGTCGCTAAGATTTTTCCGTCAGGGCTGAAAGCCAGTGACGCAACCATCGTTTGCACGGGTAGCGAAGCGATTTTTTTATTTTCAGCAATATCGTAGACCGCAACTGTAGTGTCGCTTCCAGCTACAACTAACCATTTTCCATCAGGACTGATGGCTACAGCAAAAACGTTTTTTGAAGTGTAAGTACGCAGTTCTTTTCCTGATTCTGCATCCCACAGTTTTGCCGACCAATCCCAACTTCCGCTGGCAACCAATTTGCCGTCAGGACTAAAGGCGACGGAAGTAACTTGATTAGTGTGGCCGGTTTGAACTACAAGTTCCGGTTTTTGTGCTACAATGCTCGCATGGAAGAAAACTATCCATGATAGAATAAGCCGGTATTGCATGCTTTTTAAAAGTAGAGTTAATATTAAGACGGGAATTTATAAAAATTTCATTTCACGCGTTGACGAGCTTTGCATGAAAGACTTAGAAAAGAAAATTTTCTAGCGATGTTTCCATGAAGGATTGCGTTTTTCCATAAATGCTTGCACACCTTCAGTAAGATCATCGGTTCGAATAAGGTCGTTGAGATAAATATTTTCCGCTTTATCCAAAGCGGCCTCGAACGATTGTTCAATTCCGGCTAATAAAGCGCGTTTTGTATGATGCAATACGGAACCGCTCATCTTAGATAATTTTGCAATCCATTCGTCTGTTGTTTTTTGAAGCTGGTCATACGGAACGACTTGATTGACCAATCCCATTGTCAATGCATGTTGTGCCGAAAAAGTTTCACCAAGCATGGCGATTTCGAACGAACGTTTGGCGCCGATAAGCCGTGGCAATAAAGCTGCCGCTACTGGTGGATAACAACCAACCTTGATTTCCGGTTGACCGAAGACAGCATTATCAGCCGCTATAACGATATCGCAAAACGTCGCCAACTCCATTCCGCCGCCCAGACAGTATCCGTGGACCGATGCGACTGAAAGTTTTGATGATCGATATAGCGTACGAAAAATTTGATGAAAGCTTTTGATCATACTTTCGACTTTATCCAAAGTATGATCTTTGATGTCGACGCCGGCAGAAAATGCTTTCTCTCCGGCCCCCTTGAACAAAACAAAATGAATAGCATTGTCTTTGATCACTTCATCCAGAATCTGATTGAGTTCTGAAATAGCAGGAATATGCAGCACGTTCATCGGCGGGCGATTGATGGTAATCGCTGCGATCCGATTTTGTTTTTCAAAAAGGAAATGTTCGTAAGACATTTTAGTCATCTCCTATACTCTTAAGCTTTTGAACGTCTAACTGATCCTGCGGCCTTAATGAATTGGATTTTAGAGTAACCAGCATCTCCCGATCCAGGTAAGGGATGTCTTGATTCTCAATAGTAAAGTATTTGATATGCGGTTCAGTATCTCGATAGCGAAATCCCGACATTCTGACAAAGATATCAATAGGGAATAATTCAATTATGCGTACTGATCCTTCTTCATCAGGAAAATCTTTTAGTGTTAATTCGTGAGCATAGCCTTTCTGGTATCCAGAAAGAACCCGAATCAGTTCGTTAATATTGGATTCCTCATTATCAATCAAGATATCGACGTCTTCGGTAGGGCGTACGAAGCCATTAAACGCACAAGCCAATCCTCCGACGGTTACAAACTTAATTTTATTTTTTGTAAGAAGGACCAACAACTCTTCGAATGAGTTCATTTTTAGGCTCTTTAGAAATTAAATTATTTTTTTCCAAAAATTCATTCAGTGCAACAACGCGTTGGATAGGATTTAGCGAATATCGGCCGACTTGTTTACGGATACGAAACGGATTGGGATCATTCATTATACAAAACCTCCACGAGTACGTCACCGACTTGTTTCAGGCTTTCGGCGCTGCATTTATCGGGCGTATCGGCCAATGTATGATGAAAAGTATCGAAATAGCTCATATCGATAATATCAATACACGGAATGCCGATTTGTTGAAGAGGGACATGATCGTCGTAAATACTTTGCTCGATACTTTTTCTGAAAGAAGGTTTTTCAAGTTTTTTCGCGGCGTCCCAGACTTTATTGACAATTTCTTTGGCATTTTGGTAGGAAAAACCTTCGATAGGAAGGTCGAGGCTTTTGGAGCCGATCATATCGATTAAAATACCATAAGTAGGAAAGTAATTTTTGTTATTTTTGGCGAAATATTGTGAACCAATGCAGTAAGGATTCAGACTATCAGGATAAAGTTCGGCATTATGTTCACCATAATCTTCGATATCGAACAAAATAATGTCAATGCCTACGTCCGGCGGTTGTTGTTTGAGAATACGAGCCATTTCTAGTAACACCGCCACGCCAGACGCACCGTCATTGGCTCCAAGAATCGGTTTATCGTGATTTTCTTTTAACGGATCCTTATCGGCCCACGGACGCGTATCCCAGTGTGCGCACAACAGGATTCTTTTTTTTGATTTTGGATGAAGATTGATTGAAGCGATCAGGTTTGTTCCTTGAAACTTCCTAGCCGTATCGCGTTTATCGGTATACGAAAAATGTTGTTGCGATACATTATCGCAATATTTTTTCAATTCTTCTGTAAGGTATTCTAAACATTGTTGATGGCCTTCAGAACCGGGGTTTCGGGGACCGAATGAACATTGTTTCTCGAGATACCGCATAGCGGAATCACCGTCGAATACCGGTTTGGATTTGAATAAATCGCACGATGTAACTGAATTTAACTGCATAAAAAAGACAATGAGGATAAGTGTTCGATACGGCATGAGGCTCCTGTTTGCTTTACGAGTGCGAGTCAGAGGTCACGTTGGCTGATTCGAGCGTCGTGACATGCAGCGAATTGGATTTATCGCGTTCAATATACGCGTATGCGTCATGATTATGAATGCTTTCGAAGTTAGTCACTTCCACACTGTACCACGAAATACGTTTTTCGGAAGACAGTGACAGCGCAATATCGCGCACCAGATCTTCCACAAAGACGGGGTTTTCATAAGCTTGCTCAGTGACATATTTTTCGTCTTCGCGTTTAAGCAAGGCAAATACTTCGCAGCTGGAAGTTTGTTCGACCAAATGAATCAGATCGTCGATGTCCATTGGATGCTGCGAGTCGTGGTCATGGAAACGGACACAAACCGTCACCAGTCCGCGTTGGTTATGCGCACCGTATTCGCTGATCGACTTCGAACATGGGCACAATGTCGTAACCGGAACATCAATCGCAAGAATGGTATCAACCGTATCCCGTAAAGTTTTACAGTCCAGTCTTACCTCATAGTTCATATAACTTTTACTGCGCGTTACCGGCGCTTCTTTTTCGAGAAAATAGGGAAACCTCACGTGTAGAAAGGCTTGTTCCGCATCGAGCTTTTCTTTCATCATGTCAATGATGTTCTCGACGGTTTGCAGGTTGATGTTACCTTTATATTCGTTGAGAATTTCAACGAAACGGCTCATATGCGTACCTTTTTGATCATGCTGGAGATTGACATACATTGCAAAAGTTCCGACCGTATTGTGCCGAATGCCACGGCGATTGGTAACCACGATCGGGTATTGTATGTTTTTTATACCGACTTTGTTGATCGCAACTTTTCGGAAGTCACTTTTTGATTGAGTATCTTCCATGAAAACCTTTCTTGATAAACACTAACGTGTATTTTAATTCAAATCGAAGCTCAAAATGATTCTGCCGGGATACCGGCAGCGATTACTTTTTGTTCAATAACTTTCAGTTCAGTTTTGGATATTTTTTGTAAATTCTCTGCGGACGGTTGCCGATCAAGGCTGTATAGCATGACCATTTTTGGATGGATATCTTTTAACCGTCCGATCCATGCGTCAATCTCATGATCAGTTGTATTATCAATGACAGCGCCGCGAAATTCGCCACGCAAAAACATCGTTTGAATCGTCACATCGCCGTCTAATTTTGACAGATTCTTAATGACAGAGTCCAGAGTAATTCCTTTATCGGGCATGTCGATCAGTTGAAACATTCTTTCCGTACCTGCATCCAGTTTTAGAATACGGTCGTCAATTTTTTTTAGCGCATTAAATATCTGAGGCTGATGTAACCGCGTCGCGTTTGAAAAAACAGCAATACGTGCTGCCGGATAATATTGCCGGCGAAGCTTCAATGTCATATCGATGATCGTATCAAATTCCGGATGCATGGTCGGTTCGCCATTACCGGCAAACGAAATATAATTCAATATTTCTCCGGATTCTTTCATCGACTTTAATTTATTCTCGCACGAGGTTCCAAATTCTGATGCGGTAGGTAGGTTGTCTTTAATCGCTGTGTCGGTCCATCCGCATTCACAATAAATGCATTCGAAGTTACATACCTTTCTCTTTCCCGGCAACAAATTGATGCCCAATGAAGGTCCTAATCGGCGGGAATGCACAGGCCCGTATATAGTTGTCGGATGGAGAAACATCCAGTTATTTTTTCCTGTTATTCAAAATTCGGACTAATGCCCAGGCTGCAATACCAAGCCAAATGACGTTGACGAAAGCCGAAGGCATAGCGTGATAATGCACCGTATTAATAATCAGAAATAAACTTCCTAACAGATTAAATATTGTATACAAGATCGATCCGGCTGAAATCTTATTGTAAGTGATCAATGCATACGCAGTGATAACGAGCGCACTGCCAGCCCAACCGATAATATCTATCCAGTCCATCACGCCGTATGCGTTTCGGTAATGTCATCGCCTTTTGAATTGATGACATGGAATTCATCCAATCGCATTTCTTCTTCACCGGTGACCGTTGCAAATATAAAATACTTCCAGCGTAATTTCTGCGCTTTGAGCTCGATCAAATCGATCACATCGGGATGAACGATGATTTCAAGGCGTGAGAAAAACTTATGTTTCTGCTTATAACGTCTCATCCAACGATCAATTTTATTGAACAGAGTTGTACGATTCCCGACGCGTCCGGTGCCTGAACAAGCTGGACAAGGCTCACTAAGCGAAAACATGATGCTCGGGCGGATGCGTTCGCGGGTCAATTCGATCAGACCGTATTCATCCATAGGCAGAATTGAAAATTTAGCGCGGTCTTTGCGCAATTCGCGTTTCATTTCTTCGTACAGTTTCCGTTTATTTCGGTCGTCATGTAAATCGATAAAATCGATGACGATCAACCCGCCGATATCCCGAAGGCGCAATTGCCGCGTGATTTCGCGTGCGGCGATCATATTGACCGCCATGGAGTTTTCTTCATACGATCCACGTCCCATAAACCGGCCGCTATTGACGTCGACGGACACAAGCGCTTCCGTGTGCTCGATGATAATATATCCACCGTTCTTGAGCATGACTTTCTTTTCGATGCTTTGCTGAATATCCTGTTCGATATTATAAAGATCGAAAATTGGCCGGCGTTCTTTGTATAATTCAATCCGGTCGAGCAATTGCGGCGACGTCGTAGAGATATAATTATAAATGGCACGATGTAAATTTTTGTCATCGATCAAAACACGCGTGACGTCATTGGAGAAGAGGTCGCGGATGACGCTGGAAACCATTTCCATATCTTTATAGACCAAATTGGGCGCCGGAACACTTTTAGCTTTGCGATCGATATCGTGCCACGTGTTGAGGCAATTACGGATGTCATTGTTGAGAACTTCTTCATCTTTGCCTTCGGCATTGGTGCGTACGATCACACCGAAACCCGGCGGTTTGATTTCGCGCGTAAGTTTTTTCAGGCGTTTTCGTTCGGGTACATTGATAATTTTCCGAGAAATGCCGATCATTTCGGATGGATCGTTGGGGATCAGAACCGTAAAACGTCCAGGAATGGAAATTTCGGAAGTAACGCGGGCGCCTTTGTTATAAATAGGCTCTTTGATGATCTGTACAAGGATTTCCTGGCCGGTGCGTAAAAATCGCCCGTGGCTGTCATGATTATGAATGACTTTTTGGTGAGCTGTTTGTTTGGCTGGAGTTTGCTCGAATTCATCGCTTTCGTCGTCGTCGGCCAGCGCAGCGTATTCGTGGGTATTATCGCCGATATCGGAGAAGTGAAGGAACGAGTCTTGTTTCATTCCTACGTTGACAAAAGCGGCTTTCATTCCTGGGAGCACCTTAGCGACGCGGCCTTTATAAATATCGCCCACCATGCGCTCTTTTTCGGGGCGTTCGACAAAAATTTCGACCAGTCGCTCGTCTTCTACGATGGCGATTCGAGTCTCCGCCGCCGTAGAATTGATAATAATTTCCTTCTTCATGCAGTCATCCTATTCAGAACGAATAGGGCAGAACGAAACGGATGAATCCCACCTGAATATCATCCGGATTTTGCAAAGAACAATTTGTATAAAGTGTCCCGGGTTCACCGGGTGCGTAATAGTAAGGCCCAATGTTGGTTTATGACCTTACAAACTGAGAGTTCTCTAAAATTTCTGCCTAATTCGATTGTTAAAAAGTTTTATAGTTCTAATTACTTATCTAAAAAATTGATCAGTGACGAATTTGAAAATAATTTCTACAGCGTTTAGAATCAATTAGTTACGGCGAAGATAGTCAATCGGGTGTTGAAAAACAAGAAAAAACATGG
>JAIBAF010000064.1 GCA_019695335.1 bacterium | reverse complement strand
ACCGATTCCGGAAAAACCACGCCGTCGAAACCAGAATTAAAAAAACAACAAGGGAGCCGATATTCAGCAACAGGAATCCTCCGGCGTCCGGAAATTCTACCCCGGGAATCCCGCGGTGATCGAGGCGGGCAGCCGCCAATGAAACCATTGCCCCCAATGCGAGCATGAGCGCGGCGAGAAACATCCCGATCGTTCCCAACTTCCGATGCCGATCGAGTTGGCCTTTCAGCGCCAGAACGGCTTGGGCGACGAAAAGCAACAACCAACCACTGAAAGCCAGCGCGTGGAAATGGAAGACAGCCGGCAGCCCGGCTTCAGGAGTGAATCCCTTGGCCGGGTACGTCTGGGAGAACCCGAGGACGACAAGCACGGCAACAAGGATCGACATGCCGGTAAAAAATCGATGGTCTGTGGGTTGAGTCTGAAAACTTTGCATAACGTTTCTAACTTCAAATTATCTGTCCCTAAATCTATCTAACGCGTGTAGTAAAAACAAACAGATTCTTTGGGTTGCAATAGTTATAACAATACGGCAAGGCCGAGAGCCAAGTAGTTTCAAAATTAAAGCATGGCTAATTCAAGCTATAGATACCAAAATTAGTATATGTTGTTACTTGTAATAGTATCTTCATAGAGTAAATCTTCAATATTACTTGGTGGCGCATAAATCCCTTTTTCTGCCATAAGATAACGACGGCATAAAGATACAATCTTTTTTTTCGTTCCAAGTTTTACTATATTAGTTTCTATAACTGAAAGTTCAGAAAAAACTTTATTCTTAAATCCATACGTTGATAAAAATAAACCCCCATCGCAATCTTCACTTACTAAAATTTCATAAAAATGTTTAATAGCTGTGTAGCCAACTTTTTGACCTGAACGCCAATGTTTAATTTCAACAAAATACTTTTTTGAATCTTTCGAGATTGAGCAGGATACAATAATATCTTTACCTCCATCCTTACTACCGGGTGTTAATTCCGCATCAAAACCTAATCCGGAAAAGACTTGATGCAAGCTTCTTTCTAAATCTCGCCACTCTAATTTTTCCAGTGCGTGAGGATCTCTTGCTATGATTTCTACAATCTTTTTACTCACACTGGTTATAAGAAATTTAATTTCGTTTTTTTGTTCATCGTTATCGTCATCCATTTGGCCTTCAAATTCTCTAATCCTTTTTATTGCTGTATCAGCATCCATTGGTTCAGTAACGACTTTGAAACCAAGTTTCTTTGGATCTTTCGATGTTTCGATCAGACAGAGTGGTGGATCTGTTTGTAATTCACGAACATTGACATTTTCAGATTGATCTCCAAGTTCAACGACACACCTTGCTTGGAGTTCATCTTTTGAAATATGAAGTGGGCGTTCTATTAAATAGTAGTAATATTTTAATCCTTTTAGATCTCTTCCCGGCTTATGACTATAAGTACCATTTTTAGTCTCTTTTAGTACTTCTTCGACGGTAGGAGATTGCCATATCATAAGTTTTTCCAACTTATTGGTGTAATATTCTGGGGGGTATTAGTTTCTTATAACCCAAACTTAAACTATGTACCTCTAATCTATCCATTGCATATCGTGAAAACAAATAGATTCTTCGGATAAATGGTCGTCGATGTTGAAAATGATTAAATGAGCATTTCAGACTGTTGATCGACTCCCTCAATCTACAAAAAAAATACCCAATGAGCAAAGCCCATTGGGTATTTGTGTTTTAAGAAAGATCGATCGTTAATTCATCAGGCAAGATCGAAGCGATCGGCGTTCATCACTTTATTCCATGCCGCTACGAAGTCCTGAATGAATTTAGTTTGCGAATCGTCTTGTGCGTAAACTTCAGCAAGCGCACGCAGTTGTGAATTCGAACCGAAAACCAAATCGACTCGTGTGCCCGTCCATTTGAGTTCGCCCGAAGTGCGATCGCGGCCTTCGAAAACGTTTTTGGATGTTTCTTTCCATGCCGTACGCATGTCAAGCAGATTCACAAAGAAATCGGTAGTGAGTGTTTCGGGACGATTGGTGAAGACGCCGTGTTTGGATTGGCCATAGTTGGCATTCAATACGCGCATGCCGCCGACGAGCGCCGTCATTTCCGGAGCGGTCAGTGTCAGCAATTGCGCCTTATCGACCAAAAGCTCTTCAGCCGAAACGCTGTATTCTTTTTTGAGATAATTGCGGAATCCGTCGGCTGCCGGTTCGAGTACAGCAAACGACGCTACGTCGGTTTGTTCCTGCTTTGCATCCGTGCGTCCCGGCGTGAAATCAACCGTCACGTCATGACCGGCATTTTTTGCGGCTTGTTCAATAGCAGCATTTCCGCCGAGGACGATCAAATCGGCGAGCGAAATTTTCTTTTTGCCGCCGGTCTTATTAAATTCTTTTTGAATCTTTTCCAGTTTCTGCAACACCGTTTTCAATTGTTCAGTCTGGTTGACTTCCCAGTCTTTCTGCGGTGCCAGACGGATACGCGCACCGTTTGCGCCGCCGCGTTTATCCGAACCGCGGAACGTGGACGCTGACGCCCAGGCCGTATAAACTAATTGCGAAATCGAAAGACCCGAAGCCAGGATTTTTTTCTTGAGAGCCGCAATATCTTTTTCGCTGACTAGTTTATGATCGACGGCCGGAACAGGATCTTGCCAGATCAATTCTTCTTTGGGCACTTCTGCACCGAGATAACGCGAGCGCGGCCCCATGTCGCGGTGAGTCAATTTGAACCATGCACGGGCGAACGCGTCGGCGAAAGCCTTCGGATCTTTGTGGAACCGGCGCGAGATCGGTTCATAAATCGGATCCATTCGCATCGCCATGTCGGCGGTGGTCATCATAGGACGGTGCTTTTTGGATTGGTCATGAGCGCCAGGAACCATGTCTTTTTCTTTGACGTCCTTAGCGAGCCATTGCCACGCGCCCGCCGGGCTCTTGACCAATTCCCATTCGTAACCAAACAGCATGTCAAAGTAACCGTTGTCCCATTTCGTAGGATTCGGCGTCCACGCGCCTTCGATACCGCTCGTGATGGTGTCGTCGCCTTTGCCGCTTCCATATTTGTTGATCCATCCGAGACCTTGTTCTTCAATCGGCGCAGCTTCCGGTTCACGACCAACGTTGGACTCCAGACTCGCACCGTGCGCTTTACCGAACGTGTGTCCGCCGGCTGTGAGCGCAACCGTTTCTTCGTCATCCATCGCCATCCGCGCGAAAGTTTCGCGAATGTCACGGCCCGATTTGATCGGATCGGGCTGGCCGTTGGGGCCTTGAGGATTGACGTAGATCAATCCCATCTGCACGGCGGCTAGAGGATTTTCGAGTTCGCGTTCACCGGTGTAGCGCTTATCGCCCAGCCACTCGGTTTCCGTTCCCCAATAAATATCTTCTTCAGGTTCCCAGATATCCTCGCGTCCGCCGCCGAAGCCAAAAGTTTTGAAGCCCATCGATTCCAGCGCGCAATTGCCGGCAAGGATCATCAGATCGGCCCAGGAAATTTTATTGCCGTATTTTTTCTTGATCGGCCAAAGCAATCGGCGTGCTTTGTCAAGGTTGGCGTTATCCGGCCAGCTATTCAGCGGCGCGAAACGTTGAGTCCCACTGCCGGCTCCACCTCGACCGTCACCGGTACGATAAGTACCGGCACTGTGCCAAGCCATACGGATGAAAAGCCCGCCGTAGTGACCGTAATCGGCCGGCCACCAATCCTGTGAATCGGTCATCAACGCGTACAGGTCTTTTTTAATAGCCTGCAGGTTGAGCTTTTTGAATTCTTTTGCATAGTTAAACTTCTTGCCCATCGGATTGGACAAAGAAGAATTTTGGTGAAGAATTTTGAGATTTAATTGGTTCGGCCACCAATCGCGGTTCGATGTGCCGCCGCTGGCCGAATGAATTGGGCACTTACTTTCATTACTCATGAGGATCCTCCCGTAGCCTAGTGTTAGAATGGGTTTAAATATACTGTATTGAACGATTCGTTCGAGAATACATTCGTGGTTGAGAAGCACTTTATCGGCTCATATGTCGATAAAATGTTCATTGTCACGTACAAAAATAGCCAAATAAATTTTAGTATGATTGCAAAAAACGTTTGATAAATCAAAACGATCTTTTCTATATTCTGATAGATTTTATCTATTGGAGAAGTTCATGACTTTGCAGCAATTGGAATATGTCGTGGCGGTGGATTCCTGCCGGCACTTTGCAAAAGCCGCCGAAGCCTGTTTTGTGTCTCAGCCAACGTTGAGTATGATGATCCAGAAACTGGAAGAAGAACTGGGCGTCAAGTTATTCGATCGCGGACGACAACCCGTTGTGCCGACGGAAATCGGTGAAGCTGTGGTGAGTCATGCCCGTAAAGTTTTACAGGAAATGCACCGTATTCCTGAAGTGGTTGCAGGATTTAAAAGCACGGTCAGCGGTGTGCTGCGCGTAGGTATTATTCCTACTCTTGCACCGTATCTTATACCGCTTTTTTTAGAATTTTTTCTCAAACGTTATCCTGCAGTGAAATTGGTCATCACGGAAATGATCACTCCGCAGGTTACGGAAAAACTGAAGCAGGATAAGCTGGATGCAGGGTTATTGGTCACGCCGTTGCTGGATGAAGCGATTACCGAACGTCCGCTTTTTTACGAACGTTTGTGGGTGTATACATCGGCATCGGAAAAAGTATACAAGAAAAAATATGTATTGGCCTCGGATATTGATCCCAACCATCTTTGGTTGCTCGAAGAAGGACATTGTTTGCGTTCGCAGATTATGAATTTGTGTGAACTAAAACGCTCATCGCGGTTGGAACAACAATTGGATTATGAAGCTGGCGGATTAGAAACGTTGATGAGGATGGTTGAAACCAATAACGGGCTAACCGTTCTGCCAGAATTGGCTACGCTGAAATTCACAAGCACCCAAAAGAAAAGATTACGTCCATTTAAAGAACCCGTGCCGGTGCGGGAAGTCAGTTTGGTTACTCATAGGGATTTTGTAAAATCGCGACTAGTTGAAGCGCTCAAAGATTCCATTACGATGCATCTTCCTCTTTCATTATTGGAAAACCGGCGGGTTCGTACGATTAAAATTTAATAAATGAAATAATCTCCGGAAGTGTTTTGGATCATCTCCGGCGTTCAATCAGAAGCTGTTTCGTTATTCAGCACTTTTACAATCGAAGTGATCGTGTTCCAATTGCGCGTTGTGACCGATACGCCGTACACATGATCTAATTCGCCGAGATAGCCAATCACTTTCATGTGCCGCCGGTACATACCGAATACAAATTTGTTTTTTCTTCCGAGAATTTTAAGGAGCCATCGGCCTGAAGTAGGAAAGTGCATGGGCAATACGGGTGTCAGACGGGGATTTTTTGACAAAATGCTCACAAAACGTACGACGTCCGGCCGTTCGGGGTATCGTGAAAAGATCTTGTCGGACATCAACTTAACAATTTCTTTTCCTTCGCAAATTATAATCGTAGCACTGAAAGGGAGAATGCGTGACAATTCAGCCTGTAGTTGAGTACGGCTGATTGGTTTTCGGATCACGAAAGTGCCTGCCGTACCGATATTAATAACGTCGAGATGCTTCAATTGTTCGGCTAATTTAGTGGGACGGAAAGTTCTATGGCCGCCAACGTTCACACCTCTTAGAAGTACCACTTGTGCCACACGTCACTCCTTGAAGAGAATTGCTAACTCTGAATTATGTGGTTAAATTAACAGAATTTACTCAATAAAACAAAACAGGAACGATTAAATCTTTAATGATTTATCGATTAAACCATTCATTGACTTCCGAATACGAAATAGTTGATGCGGACATAAGTTTATAAGTTCCATCAGTTACCCATTCTTGAGCCATTTTTCGTAAAGCGCTTAGCAACGCTCGCATCGGTCGCGGGCCAACGCTGACACGAGCGACGCCAATATTCTGAAGTTCCAAAATCGACGGAGTGGCAATCCCTGCAAGAATATTCAGAGGTGCGTTAATTTCTTTGACCAGGATTGAAATAGCTTTTCGATCGAGCAAGCCGACGTCGGGAACGAATACACCATCCGCTCCGGCTTCTTTGTACGCATTACCACGCTCAATGGATTGTCGTAAACATTCAGTTGGATCATCGACTATCATATAACTGTCCGTTCTCGCATTAATAAACAAATGAACGCCGGTTGTAATCGCCATCTCTCGAATTGCTTTGATTTTTTCCTGATGTAATATTGTATCAAACATTGATCCGTTAAAGCTGTCTTCGAGGTTAATTCCGATGGCGCCGACATTCATGGCTTCGCGCACCGACGCAACTATACCTTCGACAGAGTCTGCATAACCAGCTTCCAAATCAACGGTCACAGGCAGACAGGTGCTCTGAATGATACGTCGAGCAACGCTTATATTTTCGTGTAAACTCATGCGTTGACCATCGGCATACCCCAACGAGGCAGCAATACCGGCGCTCGTAGTGCCAATGGCTTTGAACCCTTCAAGTTCAAAAACTTTTGAACTGGCAACATCCCATGCATTGGGAAGGAACAGAATCGAAGGAGCGCGGTGAAGCGCCAAAAATTCGTCAGCCAGAATTTTCTGACGATCGATATTCATGGACATAGTGATCTCGCCTTATTTTTTTGTTCCTGTAGCAACAAAAATACTGATTTCAACTTTTTTACCTGAATCTTCGGAAGTTGGACAGCAATTTTCGTTGGTGCAATCGACCTTTACATCGCTCAATCCGGCGTTCTTAAACCACGATTGAATATCGCTGCGTTTGAATCCAAGCCAGCGGTCATGCTGCTCCGTTCGGAGGAATTCATAAGTATGTTCATCAGCGTCGGTGATCACTAGCTTTCCGCCCGGCT
Source organism: bacterium (assembly GCA_019695335.1). Classification (NCBI taxonomy): domain Bacteria; species bacterium. Next base: position 13,432 of record JAIBAF010000064.1, on the reverse strand, counting down.
TTAAAATTCTAACCATTTCTTTGATCGCATCGGGCGGTGTTTCGACATGGTGCAAATACATATTCGCAAAAACGTAATCGACCGATTGAGAATCGATCGGAAGCGAAGCCGATTCGCCGATTCGAAGTTCGACGTTTGGGTTATGGCCGAATCTTTTTTCCATTTCCTCAATCATTCCCGGTGATTGATCGACTGCAATGACGTGCAAATGTCTTTGTAAGAGTCCTTCAGTGATAAAACCGGTGCCCGCGCCGATGTCGGCTGCCAGATGTCCCGGTTGAACATCTGCAGCTTTAATGGCGGCCTCGCGAACGCCATCAGAAAATAATGTCAAACGAACGTCATTCCAACGATTGGCAACTTCATCAAAGTATTTTTTGCTGGCTGAAACATCTTTTTGGGTTTCCATGATAAACTCCTTCTATTAATTTAATATTTGTATACTACAAGTATTTTGGTAAAAAATTTTTTAGATCAATTGTCTTTGGTTTTTTTCTGCAGTTGCCAATTGCCGAAAGCAGCATTGAGCTTTCGAAGGAAATCGATTAACATCTCCCGGCTTTCTTCTGGAAAACTTTCGAGAATGGTTTTCTCAGCTTTCAAAACTCCTTCCCAATGTTTTTCAAATAGGGTTTGGCCTCGTTCAGTCATGGCAATGACGCGTACGCGGTTATCGTTTGGGTCAACGATCCGATCTACTAATTTCTGTACGACTAAAGGCTCAACGGCACGAGTAACGGTGCTGATCGACAGATGCATTTTATCGGCTAGTTGCTGCATCTCAAGAGCTCCATGCTGGTTGAGTGTTTCCAAGATATAACATTGACTGACCGTCAAACCGTGTCCGACCATCTCATTGCGGTCGCGAAACTGATATTTTTTGATCAGTTCGACAATTTCACGATGAAATTGCTGGACCAGATCCTTGTCAGTTTTGATATGAACTGATTTGGGCTTCATAATATTTGTATTATACAAGTATTTTACGGTGAGGTCAATAGAAAAGTTACAGAGCGTTACAAATTCCGTATATACCAAGCATCGCATTTAAAATGGCCGGTAGAACCCATAGGTGACTGGAGAGGTTCAAAACCGAATTTTTGGTACAGACGGTTGGCTTCCGTCATGCGGTTCAGCGTTTCAAGATAGCATTGTTTGTATCCCAGTTCTTTAGCCGTTTTGAGACACAAGCGTAAGAGTTTTTTGCCAAGACCCAACCCCCGCAACTCCGGCATGAAGTACATTTTTTTTAACTCACAGATATTTTTTGCTCCTCCGACTAACGGTGCGATGCCGCCGCCGCCGGTGATCAGTTCATGGCGGGTTATGACAAAATAAGCTGATTGTTTATTGGCAAACGATTCATACATCCGGTCGACTTCTTTGTCCTGGATCGAATATCCTTTACCGACAGCTCCGTATTCGGTCATGACTTGGCGAATGATTTTGGCCATAAATGGATTGTCGTCGCGGAGAATAGGTCGAATGATGTACATTTCACTGTGACGGCGCTGCCAAAGCGCTTTCGCATACAACTGCAGACCTTTCACAACAATTTCGAGTTCGGTTTCATCCATCAATTCGCAAGCATCCGCTACTTGAGTATCAGCCATGCGGTCAATGTGCTGGATTTTTTTCATACCCGACGGAGTTATTTTCAAATTCTTTTGACGCGCATCATGGCTGGCTTTGTTAATTGTGATCAGTTTTTGATTTTGAAGATTTTGAACAATTCGGCTGATGGTAGATTTATCCATGTTGAGCCGGTCCGAGAGTTCGCCGGCCGTTATAACCGAATGAAGGCGAACTTCAATGAGGACGTGAATTTCTGAGTGAGTGAGTCCGGTATCGCGAAATGTCACGCCCAACATATTGAGTTCGCGTACCATTTGCCTTGAATGTTCACGGATGGATTGAACGATTTCTAATAGTTGCATATATTTAGTATTTAGTTGATATATTCAACTAAATATATATTCCAAATAATTGATTGTCAATAAAAAATCCATCGTCAACAATTGATTTTGCAGCCGCTTTTATCTACTTTTGTTTTAATCATATCCTATTTTCTAAAGCCGAATTTAATATAGATGTGGGCTTATGGTAAACCTTTCCCACGCATGGAGGCATCATGTTCGTTCTCAAAATTTCACATAAACTGTTTTTAAGCTTTGGAGTATTATTATTGTTCATGATCTGTACATCCATAGCCGCATTGTACGGCTTGAATTTGCTTTTTAAAGAAGCCGAAGATACGATTCATGATATTCCGATGCATACGGCTTTTCTTGAAATTGAATCAACGACTTCCAAAGGGCATTTATATTATGAAGAGATGGAAATGGGTGTTCCAGGACGTGCGATCGAAGACGTGTATGCGTATTGGGATGAAGGCATTGAATTTTGTAATTTGTTGCTTGACGGCGGCGAATGGAAAGGCGTACGGTATCCCCAGGTAGTCGATACAATGCTCCGGCATCAGGTTGACCTCGTGAAAGAGTCTTTGTCAGGCCTGATGGAAAAGGGATTAGAGCGTCATGAAAATCCGGGAACTATCGGCGGTGAAACGTATACGGCTTTCAAAGACGCATATGCCCAGGTTTTGACCGAGTGTGAAAAGGCGAAAGCCCATGCCCTGAAGCGATCCGGTACGAGCCTGAGCACGATGGAAACAACATTTTCGCGTAGCGGAACGGCCGTCATTGTCGCGTCATTTTTATTATGCTCAATAGGCGCATTGATGAGCATATATATTTCACGACTTTTGGTAAAACCAATTAAAGAGGTTACCGATCTGATGGATAATGCCAATCTTAATTCATTATTTCATTCAGATCGGAAAGATGAGATTGGCTTATTGATGCAGGCATTTGATAAATTTGTTACATCAATTCGTGAAACACTGTCGGAAGTTTCCAACGCAGCGTTATCTGTTGATGAAGCCGGCAAAGAAATTTTAAGCGGAGCGACCATGATGAGCCGGCATACGCAAAAACAAAATATCCAGACCTCGGCCGTTTCCGAATCGTCGGAAGAGATGGTAAAGTCCATCCAGGATTCCGCGCATCACTTGGTTCAAACCAAAGATATGACATCGGAAGCGCATCAACATGCCAGCGTAGGCGCACACGATATGGACGAAACAGTGGAACGCATGAAAACCTTGATCGATAAAGTTTTAAAAGCGTCGCAGGAAATCCGTGAACTCAGCGATGAAAGCGTGCGCGTCAGTAAAGTCGCCACCATCATTGCGGATGTTACCAAACAGATCCGGCTCGTTTCGCTCAATGCGTCCATCGAAGCGACCAAAGCCGGTGAAATGGGGAAAGGTTTTGCCGTCGTTGCGGAAGAGATTAAGCAACTCGCTTTGCGTACGGAAGATTCGACACAGGAAATCGGCTCAATCATACGCTCCGTACAATCCCGGATCAGAGAAACAGATGCGCTGATGCAGGTCGGTAAAGATGAAGCTGACCGAAGCGTGCAAATTACCCGGCAAACGCATGACATGCTCAAACAATTGACTGATATTTTTCAACAAGTATTATCGATGGTCAATCACGTTGCGGATGCTGGCCAAATACAATCGCAGACGAGCAGACATATGCTCGATAACGTACGTGAAATTGACGGCGCCGCCCAAGAAATAAATTCGGGTATACAACACATCACGCACTCCGTCGAAAACCTAAATCAGCTTACAGGACGATTGCAGGAAAGTATTCATCGATTCCGATTAACCGGCGAAAATTAATCATACCGAAAGGGAACATGGTCGCAAAACTTTTTCAGTGGTATTTCAAAATGAAAGGCTGGAAAATTGAAGGAGAAATTCCATCCGATGTAAAAAAATGTGTTATCATAGGAGCGCCTCACACAAGCAATTGGGATTTTGTATACGGAATCGGCGCTTTAGAGTGTTTTAAAATGAAAGTTCAGTTCCTCGCCAAAAAAGAATTATTTAAATTCCCTCTGAAAAATATGTTTTTGAAATTAGGAGGCATCCCCGTCGACCGCACTAAAAATCAAAGCTTAGTCGATGCGATGATCGATGTTTTTAATCGCCATCCGGAATTGAAAATCATCATTCCTACGGAAGGGACCCGAAAACGCGTTGAGAAATGGAAGTCAGGATTTTATCATCTGGCTTTGGGAGCCAAAATTCCGGTCGCACTGGGTTTTCTGGATTATAAAAGAAAGAAGGCCGGTTTTGGACCTACGGTGATGTTGACGGGAGAGATTGAAAGAGATATGGACGCTATTCGGGCATTCTATCAAAATATCACAGGAAAAATTCCTGAGAATTTCAACGTCGATGCGATACGGATATCGTAACGATTATGTAAACTCCGATAATTCCAGCCAGCGCGTAGATTTTTGGTCCAATAATTCGGTAACAACGTGCAAACGTTCCGACCATCCCTGGAGTGCTTTGTAATCCGAGCTGCCTCGATTCAATTGTAGTTCCAATTCTTTTTTCTCTATCTCTAACGCTTCAATTTCTTTTCCTAATTTTTCAAATTCAATCTTCTCTTTGTAGGACAGCTTTGTTTTAACAGAGGTTTTGGATGAAATAGGTTTTTCACTAGCTATTTTTTCTTCGTCGTCAGCTATTTGTTCACGGTATTCAGTATAGCGTCCGTTAAAATCTTTGATAATGCCGCCGCCTTCAAAAATAAATAAATGATCGACCAGTTTATCCATGAAATACCGGTCGTGTGAAACGACGATCAGGCATCCTTCAAAATTGGATAAAAACTCTTCAAGGATATTCAATGTAAGCAGATCCAAATCATTGGTCGGTTCATCAAGTATCAGGAAGTTCGGATTTTTGACGAGCACTGTCAGCAGGTACAATCGTCTTTTTTCACCGCCACTGAGTTTGGCTACCGATGTGTATTGCATGTCTGGCGAAAATTGAAACAGATTGAGGAATTGCGATGCTGAAACTTTGACGCCATCGGCCAATGGAATGACGTCGGCTATTTCCCGAACGATATCAATCACGCGCTTTTCTTCATTAACGAGCAATCCTCGTTGTGAGTAATATCCGAATACAATGGTTTCACCGATATTGATTTTTCCGGAATCGACAGTCTCTTGCTGCGTCAGCAGATTCAGAAAGGTTGTTTTGCCGACGCCGTTTCCTCCGACGATACCGATCCGCTCGCCTTTTTTGAATGTATAATCAAAACCTTTCAGGATGACAGTTTCGCCATAACTTTTCGTAATTTTCTTGAGTTCAAGAATTTTTCCGCCAATACGATTCATCTTGACGTTGAGCTGAAGTTTTTGTTCCGGCGCATGTCCGGCCGCTTTTTCTTCAAGTTCGTAAAACGCATCTGTGCGCGCTTTGGATTTGGTCGTCCGCGCCTTGGGTTGCCGGCGCATCCACTCCAATTCCCGTCGTAAAATATTGCGCGTGTGATCCAATTCGCGTTCCTCGACGGATTCACGTTCGGATTTTTTTTCAAGGAAGTATGAATAATTTCCGCGATAAGTAAAGAGCGTTCCACGGTCAAGCTCGAAAATTTCATCGCATACGCGATCGAGGAAATACCGGTCATGCGTGACCAGCAAAAGCGTGATCTTCGGGCGTGCAATGTATTGCTCGAGCCATTCAATCATATCCAGATCGAGATGGTTGGTTGGTTCATCTAAAATCAGTAGATCAGGTTCTTCGAGGAGAACGCGCGCCAAAGCAAGGCGCTTACGCTGGCCTCCTGAGAGTGCGGCGACCGGTTGTCCGAGATGAGCAATTCGGAGATGCGTGATGATTTGTTTGATTCGATATTCATAATCCCACGCACGTTCATGTTCCATAGTTTCTATTGCGTTCGACAAGCGCTGGCGGTTCGCTTCAGAAGGGTTTTCTTCCGAAAGTTCCAATGCCCATTCGTATTCTTTGATAGCATCTAAAGCCGGTGTTGATGCAGCAAATAACGTTTCGACGATACTGAAATTTTCATTGAAAGCTGGTTCTTGTTCCAGGTAACCGATGGAAATATTTTTACGGGTGACGATCCTTCCAGTGTCCGGAGAATCTTTACCGGTGAGAATGCGCAATAGCGTGGATTTACCGGCGCCGTTACGCGCGATCAACGCTGCCTTCTGGCTTTCTTCAATTCCAAACGACAAGTCGTGGAAAAGCGTTTTGACGCCAAATGATTTGGATAAAGATTCAACCGAAAGCAGATTCATTTTTTAAACTTTTTTTGAAATCATTTTCTGAACGGTGCAAGTATACTTTGATTCGTCGGCAGAATCAATAAGCAAAAAATCTTCTTGCGAACTCCTTATGGTTTTATCTATTTTCAACAAATGAGAAAATCACAAGGAGATTGCATGCAAAAGATCACACCGCATCTATGGTTCGTTGATCGCGCCGAAGAAGCGATGAATTTTTATGTTTCACTTTTTAAAAACTCCAGAATCCTCAGTATTCACCGGTATCCGGAAGGAATGGATGATCCGCACATGAAAGGAATGGAAGGGAAAGTCATTCACGGTGTTTTTGAATTGAATGGGCAACAATTCATGGCGTTGGATGGCGGACCGATGTTCAAATTCAACGAATCGATTTCAATGTATGTGGATTGTAAAGATCAGGAGGAAGTTGATTATTTCTGGGTAAAACTGACGGCGGACGGCGGGGAGGAAAGTATGTGCGGCTGGCTGAAAGATAAATTCGGTATGTCGTGGCAAATTATTCCGGCTGTGCTGGGCAAGTTGTTAAGCGATCCGGATCCTGTAAAATCGAAACGCGTCATGAAAGCTATGCTGCAAATGAAAAAAATCGATGTCAAAACGCTTCAAAAAGCTTACGATCAAAAATAACTTACCTAAAAAATAAACTTCTAAAAAAATTAAAAAACAACTTGCTTTCTGAACTGTTGTACGTTATAATATGTAACCAATCGGTTACATATTACTTACAATTATGAGACGTGACGTTTTTCAAGCTATTGCCGATCCGAACAGGCGGGCGATATTAAGCCTGCTCGCCACTCAAAATCTGCCGCTCAACGGCGTGGCCGAACATTTTAAAATCAGCCGCCCTGCGGTTTCCAAACATGTGAAGATCCTCACTCAATGCGGATTGATCGAAATCAAGAAGGACGGCCGTGAACGGTATTGCGAGGCGCGATTAGACCGGCTTAATGAAGTTTCCACCTGGGTCGAACAATACCGGAAATTCTGGGAACAGAAGTTGGACGCTTTAGAAAGTTATCTCATCGAATTACAAGCAAAGGATAAAAAACGTGTCAAAAAAAGAAGATGAAGAATTGATCATAACGCGTGAATTCAACGCACCGCGCGAATTGGTCTGGAAAGTTTGGACGGACCAGAACCGGTTGGTTCATTGGTGGGGTCCCAAGAATGTTCCCATTAAAGTTCATCGGTTTGAATTGAATCCCGGTGGAATGTTCCTTTACAGCATGCACTTACCCGACGGACAACAATGGTGGGGAAGATTTGTGTATCAGGAAATCGTTTCCGAAGAAAAAATTATTTTTGTTGTTTCATTCTCCGACCCGCAAGGCGGCATCACACGGAATCCGGTGTGGCCTGATTGGCCGCTAGAAATACACAACACGCTGTTGCTAACAGAAAAAAACGACAAAACCACGCTCACATTGCGCGGTAAACCGATACGCGCTACCGAAAAAGAAATTCAGTGTTTTGCGGCTAACATGAAAAACGTCCAGCAAGGATTCAACGGAACGTTCGATCAACTTGATGAATATTTATTGCATGCTTAAACATATTTTAATATGGAGGAAATGGTATGTCTGATACAAAAGAACTTGTCATTACGCGCATTTTCGATGCGCCGCGCGAATTGGTCTGGAAAGCGTGGACCGATCCCCAACATCTGATGCGCTGGTGGGGACCCAAAAATTTCACATCGCCTCTGTGTAAAATCGATCTTCGTGTGGGAGGCAAATATCTTTTCTGTATGCGATCGGCTGAAGGTCAGGAATTCTGGAGTACCGGGGTTTACAAAGAAATTGTTCCGCCCGAACGCATTGTCTGGACGGATAATTTTGCCGATAAAGACGGCAACATTGTGCCGGCATCGTCCTTGGGTATTCCGGGCGATTGGCCGGATGAGCTTCTGGTCACTCTTACGTTTGAAGATATCGGAGGAAAAACAAAAATGACATTAGTCCACAAAGGCTTGCCTGCCGGCGAAATGATCGATATGACAAGCACAGGATGGAATGAGTCGCTCGATAAGTTAGCCGAAACTTTGAAATAATTTATTACATACCGAATGACGCAGAGCTATTGGAAGGAGGAGACATGCTTAAAAGTATATGGGCTGTTTTCGCAGGTTTTTTGACGGTGGTGATTTTATCAATTGCGACCGATACCATTCTTGAAGCGCTGAATATTTTTCCACCGCTTGGACAAGGTTTGTTTGTCACATGGATGCTGGTTCTGGCCTTCGTCTATCGATGCATTTATACGGTAGCCGGTGGATACGTGACGGCCAGCCTGGCGCCCGGCAAACCGATGAAGCATGTGATGATACTCGGGATCATCGGCACTATTGCCGGATCGGCCGGAGTCGTCGTCGGATGGAATCTTTCACAGCATTGGTATCCGATTGCGTTGGTCGTAACGGCGCTGCCGTGTACCTGGCTGGGCGGGAAACTGAAAACAGGAAATCGTTAAAAAAATCAATCGGTAATATCGTCATGGCAAAAATCACCAAATCAAAATCACCAGCCAAAAGCGCTCATGCCGAATCAACGGCCAACCATTTCATTGAAAAAATAAAAACGTTTCAATCAAAGACTGAACTGAAAAAATACCACCGTTTCTTTGAGTTTGACGAAAAGGACGTCAAAGGCGATCACTTTATCGGCGTGCGTATGGGGCAGGTTTTTGCTCTGGCCAAAGAATATATGGATATGCCGTTGAACGAAATCGAAAAACTCCTTGAAAGCCGGATCCATGAAGTGCGCGTGGGCGCTGTGAGCATCATGGATTTTCAGGCGCGTAACAAAAAAACCACACCGGCGCAATTGAAAGCATTATTCGAACTTTATATACGCCGTCATGATCGGATCGATACGTGGGATTTGGTTGATCGTTCCGCGCAATACGTGGTTGGCAGTTATGTGTACGACAAACCGCGCGATATCTTGTACAAATTAGCCCGGTCGAAAAAAATGTGCGAACGCCGGACAGCCATTGTGAGTACGGCGTATTTCATCAGAAAAAACGATGTGGAAGATGCGTTCAAAATATCCGAGCAATTACTCAATGATAAGGAAGATTTAATTCACAAAGCGACCGGGTGGATGCTGCGATTTGCGGGCGATAAAGACCGCAAAAGGTTACTACAATTTTTAGATCGTTATGCGGCCACGATGCCGCGCACGATGTTACGAAACGCTATCGAGCATTTTGATTCTAAACAGCGCGACCATTATTTGAATCTGCGAAAAGGAGATAAAACATGAGCGCAAAAAATAAAACCGTCGTTACCGCTGAGCCGGGCAAGCAGGAACTTTTTATCACGCGTGAATTCGATGCGCCAAAAGAATTAGTCTTCAAAGCGCTGACCGATCCGAAATTATATGCGCAGTGGCTGGGACCGAAAGATTACACGATGGAACTGGAAAAGTTTGAACCTGTGACCGGCGGCTCGTGGCGTTATATTCATAAGGATACTAAAGGCCATGCGTTTGCGTTTCGCGGCGTCAATCATGAAGTTTCGGCGCCGGACTGGATCATCAGTACGTTCGAATTCGAAGGGCTTCCTGAAAAAGGACACGTTATTCTTGAAACGTTAAAATTAGAAACGCTGCCGGATAAGCGAACAAAACTCAAAGTTCAATCGGTTTTTCAATCGGTTGCGGATCGCGACGGCATGGTGCAAGCCGGAATGGAAAGAGGCGTAACGGATTCATACAATCGTCTGGAAGAACTTTTAGAAACTTTGAAATAAACAATTAACATCAAAAATGCCGAGCGGTTCATGAAATTTATCAAAGCGAAAACGATCGATGAATACCTTGCGTCAGCGCAACCCGATCAGCGAGAGACTCTGGGGCAACTTCGCAAAACGATCCAATCGATAGTTCCGGATGCGGTAGAATGTATCAGTTATGGCATACCGGCCTTCCGAAAGAACGGCCGGTTACTGGTGGCTTTCGGCGCCTTTACGGATCACTGTTCTTTCTTTCCCATGAGCGCTGCAACCATTCGGAAGTTAGCGGTTGATCTGAGAAAGTGTAAAACCTCTAAAGGAACGATCCATTTCTCCAATACAAAACCATTGCCTGTAACGTTAGTCAAAAAAATTCTTAAAGCACGCCTGGCGGAAAACGCCTTAAAGAAAAAGCGTTAATAAATACATTTAATCGAATATCAACAAAACATTCATTTCAGGAGAACTTATGAACAATGAAAAAGTGAAAACGGTCATTTATTGGATTGCGACAGGCTTAACGGTGCTGAATTATGCTTTTGGCGGCGTGATGTATATGTCGGCGAATGAACAAGTGGCGGCGGGTATGGCGCAATTGGGATATCCGCTTTATTTTGCCGTGATGCTCGGCGTGTGGAAATTCCTGGGCGCTATCGCCCTGGCCGTTCCTAAATTTCCGCTCGTAAAAGAATGGGCGTATGCCGGTATGTTTTTTAATCTTACCAGCGCCGCTATTTCAAACGCCGTCGTCGGCAATCCTGCCGGTGATGTGATTGCGCCGCTGATCGGGCTGGTTTTGGTTATTGTTTCGTGGGCATTGCGTCCGGCGAGCAGAAGAATGATCGTTCAAACCGTATCATAAGGATAACAATTATGTCCGATTCAACTACCAATAAAATGATTGTTACAGAACGCCTGATCCATTTCCCGGTGGAAACCGTTTGGAAAGCGTGGTCCGATCCTCAATATCTTGCGCAATGGTGGGGTCCCAAAGATTTTACGAATACGTTTAACGAATTTGATTTCAAACCCGGAGGCCATTGGCGGTTCGTCATGCACGGTCCTAACGGTAGCCATTATCCGAATGAAAGCCAATTCATTGAAATCGTCACGAATCAACGAATTATTTTTCGTCATCAGTGCATTCCTTTTTTTCTTTTTACGGCCACGTTTGAAAAAAAAGACCGTCAAACGCATATCACCTGGCAAATGGAATTTGACACCGTGGAAGAATGTGAGAGGGTTAAAAAATATGCCGGCGATGGTAACGAACAAAATCTCGACAGGCTTGAAAATTTATTAAGAACCATCGGCTAAAAAACAACATTTGAGTTTTTCAACTTTATTAAGTATGAATACACCTGAAACAAAGGAATGAATATGTCGTCATTAAAAAGCGACCGGGCCATTGTGGCCGAACGCGTCTTCAACGCTCCACGCGAATTGGTATTCAAAGTATGGATTGATCCGGAGCACCTTTCGAAATGGTGGGGACCAAACGGTTTTACGACCACGTTTCAATCGATGGATGTGCGTCCCGGTGGGACGTGGATTTTTACTATGCACGGGCCGGACGGCGTCGACTATCCCAATCGTGTCGTATACAGCGAGGTCGTTCCTCCCGAAAAGCTCGTGTACACGCACGATTCCGGAATCGATGATGCGCCGGGGCAATTTCAGGTTACGCTGATTTTTACAGAAGAAAGAAAAAATAAAACGAAATTATCGATTGAAATGGTCTTCAAATCGGCGGCTGAACGCGACGAAGTCGTAGAGAAATACGGCGCGATCGAAGGCATGCATCAAATGCTGGCGCGTTTTGAAGAGTTTATTTCAACGATGGCCTAAAAAGGAGTATGCATGCATTCTGAAAACTTAGAACCGGCGGCCGAAGCTGCGGCGATTACCGGCCGGGGTTCCGTCTGGCAGGAATTGAAAAACGCGATTCGCGGCACGGAAGCCGATTATACGAAGATCGGATTGAAGCGCGCGATCTTTCTTCTCGCCGTTCCGATGATCCTGGAACTGGTCATGGAATCGCTATTTGCCATCGTCGACATTTATTTTGTCGGCAAGTTAGGATCATCGGCGGTGGCCACGGTCGGACTGACGGAAACATTTTTATTTTTGCTTTATTCATTAGCTATGGGATTGGCTACGGCGGTGACGGCTATTATCGCCAGAAGGATCGGCGAGAAAAATACGGATGAGGCCGGAGTCGCGGCCGTTCAATCGGTGTTTCTCGCGATGCTGGCTTCGTTACCTTTTACCATCGCGGGCATATTTTTCTCCAAAGAATTGCTGACGTTGATGGGCGGCGATCCATGGAGCATCGAACACGGTTATAAATATACGCAATGGATGCTCGGTGGTAATACGATCATCGTTTTATTGTTTGTGATCAATGCTATTTTCCGCGGCGCCGGCGATGCGGCGATTGCGATGCGCGTACTGTGGATTGGCAATGCTTTTAACATGGTTCTCGATCCGATTTTGATTTTCGGATGGGGCCCGGTTCCGGCTTTCGGCATCGAAGGCGCGGCTATCGCGACGAATATCGGCCGCGGGATCGGCGTGCTCGTCCAGTTGTGGACGCTGTTTAATGCCGGAAAACACATTCGCGTCAAAACAACGCAACTTTATCTCGATGCGAAAATTATTTTGAACATTGTCAAAACGTCGCTCGGCGGCGTCGGGCAGATGATCGTCGCGATGACGTCGTGGATATTCCTGATGCGGATATTGGCGGGCGTCGGCAGCGAAGCCGTCGCGGGTTCGACGATTGCGCTGCGCATCGTGCTCCTGACGCTGATGCCGGCATGGGGATTATCCAATGCCGCGGCCACATTGGTCGGGCAAAATCTCGGCGCCGGCAATCCCGATCGCGCGGAGTCGGCCGTCTGGAAGATCGGCGTCTATAATATGATTTTTCTTGTCGGCGTTTCGGTCGTGTATTTTACATTCAATCAAACGTTGATGAGTATTTTCACGCAAGACCCCCGCGTGATCGAGATCGGGAAAGAATGGCTGAGGATATTGTCGTACTCGTATCTCGTTTACGGATGGTGGATGGTATCGGTGCAGGCCTTCAACGGCGCCGGCGACACGAAAACACCGACGAAAATCAATTTGGTTTTCTTCTGGCTGATCCAGATTCCACTATCCTATTACCTTGCCATTCGTATGGGCTGGCAACATTCGGGGGTTTTTTGGGGTGTGTTTATTTCGGAAACATCGGTTGGAATTTTTACGCTGTGGCTTTTCACGCGCGGTAGCTGGAAAAAAGTAAAAGTCTGAAGGTTCAAGCTGTGCCGATAGATAGAGCGGAACGCCGTTCCGCTCTACACGATTTATTCATCATCAGGTCCAATGGTGTGACGCATATAATCCCATCATTTTTCCGATTCGATCATTTGTTTTAACTTAGCTTTTCTGCCATCGACGCCTAATTTTAATGCGGCGGCCCACATCTCTTTATAATTATTT
>JAIBAF010000063.1 GCA_019695335.1 bacterium | reverse complement strand
ACCAATAACTTTGAGACGGAGTTATCCGGGATATTCAATTGGCTTTTGGATGGATTTAGGTCTATCGAAGAAAAAGGCCATCAGGCGTTTGACTTGCCTGAAGTGTGCAAGGAATGGAAAAAAGAAATCATTACGTATTCCAATCACATTATCAACTGGGCGCGTGAAAACACCAAAATCAACGGATACAATAATGAACCGCTTAAACCGTATCCTGAGAAACACCGTTCACGCACATCAGAGCTTTATGCAGATTACGACACTTGGTGCACAATCAATGGGGTTGGTAAATTCAGGCTCAACCGTGTTCATTTTAGCCGTAAACTTTTGCAGTCGTTCCATCAATTCATCACCCGCGACATGGAATTTGAACACCGGCTCATGATCGGTATCAGGCTTAAGACTAAAGAAGAACGTGAATCCGAAGAACAGACGCTTTTAAACAAGGTTCGGGCGTTTTAGAAGAAAAAAAATTTTCATTTTATAGGCTGAAAAACAAAAGTTACTGTTATAGAATTTAGATTAGTACAAACAATCACTTAAAACATAACACTAAAACAGTAAATTGCTAAATGGCTACTCAAGGTAATTGAAAACAGAAACCAGCTTGTTTTACTGTTATGGTTACTGCAACGATTTAAAATCGTGTTCTTTTTGTACATAACACATAACAGTAAAAGTCGAAAAAAACTTTTATAGAAAACAAAAATAATTTTTACAAGGCCTAGCTAAATGGTATCTATCGAGAAATGCCGTGAGATTTTGGAAGAGCTTGGAAACAAGTTCACCGATGAGGAGATCGTTTATTTGCGCGATTGGCTTGTAGAAATGGCCAAGAATGAACTTGATTATTTGATGCGGAATAAGGACTTTAAAATAACCTCGAATTTTGGATTTAGGAATTAGCTATGAATGCCATCATCTATACACGGGTATCGACCGACGATCAGGCTAAGAATTTTAGCTTGCCTTATCAAGTGGAGAGACTTAAAACCTATGCCAGTATAAACCAAATGCAAATCGTTGCCGAATTTCAAGACGATGAAAGCGCGAAGTCGCTGAACCGTCCAGATTTTCAGCGAATGATTGCCTACTCGAAAACAAATCGTAAGGGCATAGATTTTCTTTTGATTACCAAGTGGGACCGTTTTTCACGGGATACGCACGACGCGTATGTTATGATCCGTCAGTTCCGAGACATGGGAATTACGGTTCAAGCCATTGAACAGCCGATTGATCCGAGCGTGCCAGAACAAAAAATCATGTTGGCCTTTTACCTTGCGGCTCCCGAAGTGGAGAACGACCGCCGCTCACTCAATATCAAAAGTGGAATCTTCCGCGCAAAAACAGAGGGCCGGTGGGTATCGGCGGCACCGCTTGGCTACAAATATAGCCGCGACGATAAGAGCAAACCCATTCTAATTCCAAGCGAAAAAGCACCGTTAATCAGACAGCTTTTCGAAGAGTACGCAAAAGGTGTTTACTCAATGTTTGAGTTGGCAAGGGTGATGCGAACACGCGGCCTTGTGATTAGCAAAAGCCACATGCCGCGTATCTTGAGTAATCCGATTTACGCTGGAAAATTCAAAGTCGAATCCTATCAAAAAGAGCCTGAAAAGATTGTCAAAGCGATTCATGAGCCGCTCATTAGCGAAGAAACGTTTGAGCAAGTTCAGCGTGTGATAAGGGGTAGGGGACTTGCTCGTACGAATTTGGGAATGCTTGATGAAGCTTTTCCGCTTCGCGGTTTCCTTTTATGTCCGCAATGTGGTAGGCCCATAACAGGCAGTCCTTCACGTGGTAAACTTGGCAAACTGTATCACTATTATCATTGCCATACGCCATGCAAAGAACGTAACCGGGCGAATGAAGTGGACATCGCGTTCGTTCAATATCTGTCTCAAATTAAAATCCCTGGGCCGATCGCAAAACTCTATCGAACGGTTATCGAAGACCTCTATTCTGAAAGTAAAAATACAGCCGCTAAAGACACGAAACGTATTGACTCAGAACTTCAAGAACTTGAAGACAAGTTACTCAAAATAGACGAGAAGTACATCGACGGGGAAATAAGCGCGGATTCGTACGGTCGCCTCAAAGAGTCTCTTGCCACGAGGAAGTTACATTTTCAGAATCAGAAAAATAATCTGGGAATTACAGAGAAGGAATTTACGAGTTACTTTGATTATTGTATGAATATCTTTGAGAATCTCGATCAATACTATATCAATGCGGATATTGAGAAAAAGCGTCGGTTTGTGGGTTCGACATTTCCCGGAAAAATCATTTACCAGAATAATCAATGTCGAACCCCAAAAATTCACCCCGCTTTGGATTGTATCGCAAACAAGATTAACAGCTTAGAAAATAAAAAACTCTCCGAGAGTTTCGGAGAGTCCCATGAAGTAGTGGGGACGGGAGTTGAACCCGTGACCTCAGGGTTATGAATCCTGTGCTCTAACCAACTGAGCTACCCCACCGGGGTATAAATAACAACAGACCTTTCGGTCTGTTATTTGAAGTAGCGGGGGCAGGATTTGAACCTACGACCTTCGGGTTATGAGCCCGACGAGCTACCAGGCTGCTCCACCCCGCGGTTGAAGTGGTGCAAGTATATTACTATTGACCTGAAAAGTCAAGCGAAATTATGAGGAAAAACACGAAAAATCTTACTTTTATCGCCTTCATTCTGATTGTTTCATCCTGTGGTGGAAGCAGCGAAACCGTGACACCGACTGTTGTTAAATCACACGCTCCGAAAGATGAACTCAACGAATTACTTGGGCTTACCGCAAAGAAAGATAGTGTCCGTAAAGTCGCCGTGGTTAAAAAAGATACGGTGCAGACAACGAATGTTGTGAAAAACTTGCCGGTGAATCCTATTGATTCGTTATTGCAGGTGATTGATCATTTGCAAGACGAGGTTAATGGACTGCGGATAATTGTGGAAGAAAGGTCGTTGTTGATCGATTCGATGCGTGCCGAATTATCCATCAAAGACGAATGGCTGAAAAGCGGTGGTTTCAAAAAGACGTTGATGGCCGACACTTCCAGGAAATCGATGGATTCCGTTAAGACTAAAAAAACCGTTGCTGAAAAAAAAGCGGTCAAAAAAAATACAACGGCCGATCCGGTGAAGAAAAAATTTGACGACGGGGTCGCGCTGATGAAGAAAAAAAGTTATCAAAAAGCCATCGCCGTTTTCGAGAAAATTATCGGCGAAAGCAGCGATCACGCATTGGCCGACGATAGCCAGTTTCAAATAGCCGAGTGCGCGTATTTGTCCGGCGATTATCACCAGGCGATTGTCGATTACCAAAAAGTTTTTGCGTTTGGTCAATCCGATAAAAATGCTTCCGCTCAATTAAAAATCGGTCTTTCCTATTTTGCTTTAAACAACAAACCGAAAGCAAAAGAAGAATTGGAAAAAGTCATCCGATCGTATGGCGACAGCGAGCCGGCCAAAATGGCCAAAGAATATCTCAGTAAATTATAAATTGTCTTTCGGTTTTGAATCGGCTATATTTTTAAATGAAATATTTTTTTCTGCATATTTTATCCGATCGACTATTACCTGTTTTATTAAAAGCCTGGTTTCGTACGCTTCGGTTTCAATGCAATCAAAATTCTGCCGTTCATCATCACGTTCTTGGCTTCTGGCACCAGGATATTTTTGGCGTATTGGCATGGCTTGATCGACAGAATAAAAACGACCGATACGTCGGATTGGTTAGTGCAAGTGAGGACGGCAATGTGCTGAACCGTCTTATGCGACGGTTGAAGTTCGGCGTTGTCCAAGCGTCGACCAACGAACAAAAGTACGAAGCGATGATGGCTTTGCGCAAAGCAGCGCGCGACCGTTCGATTTTAATTACTCCGGACGGACCGAAAGGACCAGCGCGGAAAGCAAAAAATGGTATTGCCCTTTTATCGCGATTAACAGGACTACCGGTTGTGCTCGTTCGTGTGGAATACAATTCGGCATGGCGACTGAAAAGCTGGGACCGGTTTGTAATACCGAAACCATTTTCCGTTTGCGTCATTGAATTGTCCGTTGTCGAACCTATCAAACATTCCGATCCGACCCAATCAATTGAAGACTTTCTGAATGGTAGTAAAACCCGTCGTTCAGTGGAAAAATCCGCCGCTTAGAATAGCGGGGCTTGTTTTTTTATTGCCGTTTTCCATTGTTGCACAAATTATTCTATATCTCCGCAATTTTTTGTACGATCATGGATGGATGCGCGTGACGCAGATCGATACGCCGATAATTTGTGTTGGGAGTGTGACCGCCGGTGGTTCCGGAAAGACACCGATAGTTGAATTTGTGGCGTCAAATTTAGCGCGTAAGGGTTATCGCATTGCTGTCGTATCCAACGGATACCGAAAAAAAGGTAAGGGTATGGTTTTGGTTTCCGATGGAAAAGCCATCGCAACATCGGTGGAGTCATCCGGTGATGAAGCCTATTTACTGGCGAGAAATTTTATTAAAAATAATCTAAATATTCCCGTTGTATCAGGAACTGATCGAACCGCCGCAGTTCGATATCTTGAAACATCGTTTAATCCGGATGTTATTGTACTGGACGACGGTTATCAGTACCGACAACTTCATTCGGATTGGAATATCATTGTTCTGGATTATCATGAATGGCGATATCCGCAGTGGATTATTCCGATCGGCCGATTGCGTGATCTTTCGAACCGAATACATAAAGCGGATGCTGTTTTAATTAGCAAATGTCCGGAAGATATCGATCCTAAACTTTGGGAAGTTTTTCATATCAAAAAATTTTTTAGTTCCTATCCAATTTCTTCTTTTGTAAATTATCATACAAGCGAAACGATCCCGCTGGAATCGATCGGAGGTCAGAAAATCTTTGCTTTTGCAGGACTGGGTTTTCATGAATCGTTTTACCGCAGTCTTCAAAAGGTTTGCAGTTATCATCAGGCCGTTCTAAAAGATTTTGTCGAGTTTCAGGACCATCATTGGTATCAACCTTACGAGATTACACGAATTGTAAATAAAGCTAAGCGTGATCAGGCTACTGTCGTCACCACAGAAAAGGACGCGGTCAAATTGAAAAGAGAATGGATGGATGAACGCGTAGCGGTCTGGATTACCATTCCGACTGTGGAGTTTCGAGATGACCATGTTCAATCGTGGCTACAGTCGCTACGGCCCCATCTTCAGGAGGATCGATCTGTAAAAATGTTTTCAGCATGAATATGTGAATAAACGGAGCATACGATGGACGAAAATAAAGAAGAGAAAAAGAAAATTCTGGTCGTTGACGATGACAAGAATATTCTTCGCCTGATTAATGTGTATCTTGAAAATGAAAACTATCGTCTTTATAACGCAACGGATGGCAACGAATGTTTTCAAATGCTGGAACAGGTTATGCCCGACGTGGTTCTACTCGACCTGAAAATTCCCGGTCTTGATGGTATTGCCGTAATGGAACGGATTAAAAAATTCTTTCCGCATATTCCTATCGTCATGGTCAGTGCGCACGGAACGATCGAAGTTGCCGTGGAATCCATGCGTGGCGGCGCCTACGATTTCGTGACCAAACCGTTTGATTCAAACCGCCTTAAAGTTTCAGTTCGTAATGCCTTACTGATTCACTCACTATCTCAGGAATTGGAGCGGTTGAAATCGGAATTGTATCAGGCACATGATTTTGGCAGTATCATCGGCCGTAGCGGTAAGATGCAGGAAATCTATAACGTGCTTGAAAAGATCAGCCGCAGCAGTAATGTGACGGTTTTGATTATGGGTGAGAGCGGTACCGGTAAAGAATTGGTCGCACGAGAAATTCATAACCGGACGGCTACCCGCGCTCATAAACCTTTTGTCGCAGTAAATTGTGCGGCATTGCCTGAGAGTTTGCTCGAAAGCGAGCTTTTCGGACATGAGAAAGGCGCTTTCACCGGCGCGACGGAGCGCCGTTCAGGTAAATTTGAACAGGCAAATGGCGGCACGATTTTTCTGGATGAAATCGGCGAGATGACGGCAGCGACACAGGCAAAAGTTATTCGTGTCTTGCAGGAACGCGAATTTACGCGCATCGGCGGAACGGAAACCATCAAAGTTGACGTACGCGTCGTATCGGCGACCAATCGTATTCTCGAAGAAGCGGTGAAAAACGGACAATTTCGCGAAGATTTATATTACCGTATCAGTGTCTTTCCGATTATCATGCCGGCATTGCGCGACCGCAAAGAAGACCTTCCGCTATTATCGGCGCACTTTCTTGAAAAATTTAAAAAGCGTGAAAAGAAAAATGTCGAATCCATAGCACGGGACGCATTGGAAGTATTACTGAACTATCATTGGCCTGGCAATGTACGTGAGTTGGAGAACACGATTGAACGGGCTGTGGTGCTATGTTCGGGCAATGAGATCACATTAGAGGATTTGCCGCAGGCAATCCGGACACTCGGATTAACTAAACCAGGGAACCATGAAAATTCATTCGATATCAACGGAACGCTTGATGAAATTCTGGAACGTGTCGAAGAAAAAGTCATTAAAAAAGTTTATGCTGATTGTGACGGCAATATTTCCGAATTAGCTCGGCGACTCAATATGGGCCGCGCGACGATTTACCGTAAGGCGGAAAAGTATCAATTGCCCATCAAAGAGTGATGGAAAAGGATTCTTATGAGCCTTTCATTTAAAACACGCAAACCGGCTGTAGCCGGACTTTTTTACCCGGGCGGCCGAACTGAATTGACCGCAGAATTAAAAGCGATGTTTGAAAATACTTCGAGTGTAATAATTCAATCGCCAATTTATGGTTTGGTGGCGCCGCATGCCGGTTACATGTATTCCGGTTATGTCGCGGCGGAAACGTATCAACAACTTTCCGAGTGCGAATACGATACAGTGGTGGTCATTTCGCCCAGTCATCGGGATTTTTTTCACGGTGTCTCGGTGTATCCCGGAGATTACTCCACGCCCTTGGGTACGGTGCCGGTCGACCGAAAACTTGCCGAAGAACTGATGGAAACGACGCCTGTGGTTATTCCCTCAGACTTGGGGCATCGCGAAGAACATGGCCTGGAAGTGCAGTTGCCTTTTTTGCAATACATGCTCAAAGATTTTGTTTTGTTGCCGTTGGTGATGGGTGAACAGGATTGGGAGACAAGCGCGGCGCTCGGTAACGCTCTGGCGAAAGTGCTCAAAAACCGGCGCGCGCTGGTTGTCGCGAGCAGCGATTTATCCCATTACCATCATGTGCGTCAAGCCAATCACCTTGATCACGTCGTGATCAACGATCTGGAAGCATTTGACGAAAAACGTTTACATACCGATATACGCTCGCATCAGTGTGAGGCGTGCGGCGCAGGAGCGATCTTTGCCACTATGATCGCTTCTAAGCAATTGAATGCACGTCATTCAAAAGTTTTATCTTATCACACATCGGGTGAAGTAAGCGGCGATTACGATGAAGTGGTCGGATATTTGTCAGCTGTGATGTTTAATTGAGGGCTCAGAGATAACACTAATCAAACAATGTAAAATCAAAAGGACAAGGGAAGTATGGAATATCTGATGCCTGCGCTGAAAGTATTACACGTCTTCGGACTGATCATGTGGATGGGAGCGGTCGTGATTCAATACGTTTATCTGTCGGCTTTTTTTGAGTCCGATCAATTGCAGCCGCGTGAATATGCGCTGGCACTGGCAAGACGTATCAATAAAACTTTACTGAATACGGGCTGGATCTTGATGTTCGTCAGTGGTATCGCCATGGTGTATATTTACGGTATGGAATGGATAAGATTCCGTTTTTATATTCAATTAAAATTAGTTCTCGCTATCGTCGCTATCGGTATGTCGCATGCGGCATTGGGGCAATTGAAAAAAGCGTATGCCGTTTACAAAAAAGACGGTATTGGTATGGATGATGAAAAAACCTATCAGCAATTGATCGGAAAATGGAAAATATTTTCTGCTATCACGATTGCACTCCTGGCGCTTATCATTATCTTAATGACCTTCCGGTTCGGTTTTTAAGATATTTTCCTGAAAAATCTTTTCTGCGACAAGCGATCATATTTGCGCACAAAAAGTGTATTAAAAACATAAAGAGGTGTTTATGAAAAGAATTTTTTTGTTGATTGCTTTCATGGCTGGAGGCCTTTACGCACAAAACCAGCGAACAGTGGACGCGTCGATTACAGGCGTGACAGTATATGTTGATCGTGCCGCCATAACACGGAGCGCTGAAATTTTTCTCAATCCCGGCGATTATGATTTGTTGCTCAAAGATTTACCATCATCCTTGCAGGATCAATCGCTCCGGGTTGGCGGCTCCGGTTCTGCATCCGCAAAGATCACCGATATCAAGATCGAGATGGATTACATTGATACGTTGCCCAAGAATCGGCTGAAAGAGCTTCAGGATCAATTGGTAATTCTGCAAGCCGACGAACGTGTTTTCAGTGACCGACTGGCGCTATTATCTAAGGAAAAAGAATTGCTCAATGAAATCAAAAACAGCGTAGTTAGTCAAAGTAACAATAAAGACGTTCCGAAGCCGTCGATGGACGATTGGACAAAACTTTTCGTGTTTTACGACGGCAACATCGAAAAAATTAACGATGAAATCCGTACGCTTGAGAAGAAAAAAGGCGATGTGACTTCAAAGAAAAACGTTATCCAACAGCAAATCAACCAGCTTTCCGGGTATTCGAAATTGACCAGAAAAAAAGTTTGGGTTTCGGTTAGCGTTGCTAAAGCAGGAAATCTGAATCTGGATGTTTCGTACGTATTAACCGGAGCTAAATGGTATCCGGTATATGACGTGCGCGTTTCTCCGGATGACAAGACCGTAGACATGGTTTATTATGCCATGGTTGCCCAAAACACCGGCGAAGACTGGAAAGGGGTGAAATTGTCCATTTCCACCGCTCGTCCGAATATCTCTGCAACCATGCCGCAATTAAGTTCATGGTATCTCAATGTATATGATTACTACTTAGGAGCCGATGACAAAAGTTTCGCGCCGATGTCCGGAGCCGGTGCGGGCGCCCGTACGTTTAGTAAGAAAAGTGAAAAGCAAAAAGATGTGAATGTTGACGAAGAAGAAAAGGCCGGTGAGGTCAATGATTTGATATCGGAAAGTGCGGTAGTTGAAACGCGTTCGACTTCGGTCGTATTTAATGTTGTCAAACCATCGACCATTCCTTCTGACAATTTTGATCATAAAGTGATGATCACGACTGAAAAACTAAAATCTGATTTCGAGTATTCCTCCGTGCCTAAGTTATCACAACTTGCTTATCTTAAAGGTAAAATTGAAAACACCACGGATGTTCCATTTCTAGCTGGTAGCGCCAATGTCTTTTTTGGTAATAGCTTTGTCGGCACATCGTACCTGAATACCGTGATCCCGACTGAGACATTTAATGTATTTTTGGGCGTTGATGATGCGATCAAGATCAAACGTGAACAAGTGCGCGATTATAAAGCTGAAACCGGCATTTTCTCCAAGAGCACTAAAAAAACTTTTGAATACAAAATCACCATCGAAAGCTTCAAGAAGACCGAAGATACGATCACGGTTCAGGATCAATTTCCGATTTCGCAGGATGAACGTATTAAAGTTGAGGCTGTTATTCCACAGTTTGAGAAAGATAAAGCCATCGCCGCTCATCCTAACGGTGTAATTGAACGTAAAGGCAACGGTGTTATTGAATGGCGATTACGTATCAAACCTAAAGAAAAAATTGAACTGCGTATCAAATACGTTGTTGAATATCCGAAGGAAATACAAGTTGATGGTTTATGATTCGTTTTTAGACGATTTTTATAGCCCTGACAGCGTTTGCTGCAGGGCTTTTTTATTGATTTTTGCTGGTCAAATAAGTATAATAATTCTGCTTTAAACAAACATTCATGATCCGATCAAAACAGAAGTTCTACTGGAGTGACGCGCTGTATTTGGCGCGCGCAAAAAACATTTTAATGCTTCAATCATCGGATGCCAACGGTCAGGTGTACCGTTGTTCACATTGTTCGGCTTTCAGCAAATTTCTTATAACTGAAGCGCATCCTTCAGGCCGGTGGGAACGTATCAAGCCATACGAGCATTATCAATTAATTAAAAATTTTGGAGAGGCGGCCGTATCGGAAAACGGATTGGATGTTTTAATCGTCCGTGAAGGGAAAACGCTATACCGATGTCCCGATTGCGCTTCGCATTGGTGGAAAGAGCCAAGCGGCTGGAATAAAGCAGACGACGACATGTTAGACCGAACGGCAGTATAAATGTAGAAAGGATCTCATGCAGACGGCAGAAAAATCAACGGAATTGCGCCAGGCGATGAAAATTGCAGAAGGAATGAACGACGTCGATGCAGTGAAAGCGCTGAAAGAAGCGCGGGAAGCGTTGGAAAAGGAGATCGGAAAAGTAATTATCGGCCAGCATTCAATTATCGCTGAACTGATTATAGCTTTATTTTCACGCGGACATTGTCTTTTGATCGGTATTCCCGGTCTTGCAAAAACGTTACTGATTCACACATTGTCTAAAGTTCTGGATTTGAAATTCAGCCGTATTCAGTTTACGCCTGATTTGATGCCCAGTGATATTGTAGGTACCGAAGTAATCGAAGAAAACATGACGACGGGACAAAAACAATTTCGATTTGTTAAAGGCCCTGTGTTTGCCAATATCGTGCTGGCGGATGAAATCAACCGTACACCGCCTAAAACGCAATCGGCTCTTTTGGAGGCCATGCAGGAACATAAAGTAACGGCATCGGGAAATACATACACTTTGACGGAGCCGTTTTTTGTATTGGCGACTCAAAATCCAATCGAACAAGAAGGCACGTATCCCTTACCGGAAGCACAACTGGACCGTTTCATGTTCAACATCTGGGTTGATTATCCCAGCGTGAGTGAAGAAATTGAAATTGTCAAATCGACCACCAGTTCGTACACCAGTGAGTTGCACAAAATTTTGAATGCACAGGATATCATTTATTTTCAGGATTTAGTGCGACGTGTTCCAGTCGCTGATAACGTCATTCAATATGCGGTTAATATGGTTTCAAAAACCCGGCCCAAAACGCCGACGGCTCCGAAATTCATTAATGATTGGGTCAGTTGGGGAGCAGGTCCGCGCGCTTCGCAATATTTAATTCTCGGGGCAAAAGCCCGTGCGATTCTTGATGGAAGGTTCATGCCGGAAATTGACGATGTGCGTGCGGTGACCAAACCGGTGTTGCGGCATCGCCTCGTAACGAATTTCAACGCCGAAGCCGACGGCATTTCGACGTTAAACATTATTGAACAACTTCTGGCGGAGCACAAGTCATGACCGACTCCGAATTAGAAAATTTTCTGAAAAAGCGTTTTAATTTTACCGACCGCGAAAGCCTGTTAATCGCTCAAAACATCCGGGAAACCTATGCGGTTATCCTGTCCGGAGCGAAAGAAGCTAAAACGATAAGCAGTCTCGAAAAATTCGTTCGGGAATTTGCATGTGATTTTACAGCACTCGAGCAACGTCATTTGAATAAATCGAAATCGCTCAACGCAAAAGAAAAAAAGAAAAAACAGCTCGATATATTCGTTAGCAAAGACCAGGCTTAATCTGTAGGTACACACCAACGGTTTTCTACGGGCAATGGACGCACACCTTCATGGCGCATATTGAACTTCAATCAATCAGTAAATTTTTTTTTGATAAAAAGCAGTCAGTGGCCGCTGTCGATGGCGTTAGTTTTACTGTCGAAGACAAAACAACGCAAGTAATCGTCGGACCTTCCGGATGCGGAAAAACAACCGTACTGAGAATGATTGCAGGTTTAGAAGACATCAGTGCCGGAAAAATTTTGATGGATGGAGCTACGATCAATGATCGCCATCCGAAAGACCGAGATATGGCCATGGTTTTTCAGAATTATGCGTTGTATCCGCATATGTCGGTTTTTGATAACATGGCTTTCGGATTGCGCGTCAAAGGTATCGAGAAAAATGAGATTCATAAACGGGTCACGGAAGCGGCGGAAATTCTACAATTGGTTTCACTGCTTGATCGAAAACCGAAAGCGCTTTCAGGCGGACAGAGACAACGTGTTGCCGTAGGGCGGGCTATTGTGCGCAAGCCCAAAGTTTTTTTGTTGGATGAACCGCTCAGCAATTTGGACGCACAACTGCGAGTTGAAATGCGGGTTGAATTGTTGAGACTGTCACGCTCGCTGGGGTGGACCATGATTTATGTGACGCACGATCAGGTGGAAGCAATGACATTGGCTGATACGATGGTGGTCATGGCGCAAGGCAAGGTCCGGCAAACTGGCAAACCGCTTGATATTTACCGCCGGCCGCGAGACCGGTTTGTGGCGGAATTTATCGGGACGCCGTCGATGAATTTTCTTACTTTGCGTTGTAACGACGGCAGATGGTCTTGCGAAGGACAAGGATTTGGCGAAACGATTCCATCGACGGCCGGTGACGGCGTGATTGCGGGATTCAGGCCAGAAGATGTTGAAATTTTCGAATCGTATAAGCAAGGAACATTAAGAGCTACATTAAAATATGCCGAGCATTTGGGCGGCGAATCGCATCTGTATTTTACTATCGGCGATATTCAAGCAGTGGCTAAAGGCGATATTTCCAAACCGTGGACAACCGGCCAAGAATATTTTTTATCTGTTAAAAAATTTCATTGGTTCGATCCTATTTCAGGTCAACGAATTGAATGACACGAGAAGAATTAATTAAAGAATCGATTGCAAAAATCGGCGTTATTGCCGACGAAAATGGAATCGATGCGTACGTCGTCGGAGGATATGTTCGCGATACTATATTGGACCGGCCTGTCAAAGATTTTGACGTAATGGTCGTAGGTGACGGCGTGGCATTTGCCGAAAAAGTAGCGAAAGCTTTCTGTATTCAAACATTGGTCATTTATTCGAATTTCGGAACGGCGATGCTGCCGATGGGGCCTGAAAATTTTGACCTAAAAATCGAATTTGTAGGAGCACGCAGCGAAAGCTATCACAAAGATTCCCGTAATCCGGTTGTACAAGCTGCAGACCTCCAAAGCGATTTATCCCGCCGGGATTTTACAATCAATGCGTTGGCGATGTCCATCACGCAGGCGACTTTCGGCCAGATCATCGATCGTTTCAATGGACGTGAAGATATTAGCCGAAAAATTATTCGCACTCCGCTCGATCCTGATATGACATTTTCCGACGACCCGTTGCGTATGATGCGAGCGGTAAGATTTGCATCGCAATTATCATTTACCATTGAGCCATCGACTCTCGACGGTATCGCGCGTAATGCGGAACGGATCGCGATTATTTCACAGGAAAGAATTACGGATGAATTGATTAAAATTGTTTCCAGTCCAAAACCATCCGTGGGTTTGAATATTCTTAACGATACCGGCTTGTTGAAAATTATTTTTCCGGAATTGATGGCTCTCGCCGGCGTGGAGCAGCAGCAAGGGTATCTTCATAAAGACGTTTTTAAACATACCTTAAAAGTCCTTGACAATATGGCTGAGATGTCGGAAGATACACGGTTACGTTTCGCCGCATTGATGCACGATATAGGCAAACCCCGGACGAAACGGTTTGTTGACGGTACAGGATGGACATTCCACGGACACGAAGACGTCGGATCGCGAATGGTCAAAGGCATCGGCCGGAAAATGAAATTGCCTACGGACTTTCTAAATTACGTTTCCAAAATGGTACGTTTGCATATGCGGCCGATTCAATTAGTCGATGAGGAAGTGACGGACAGTGCAATTCGGAGACTGATTTTTGACAGCGGGCAAGACGTGGATGCCTTGTTGACCCTTTGCCGCGCCGATATTACTTCCGGGAATAAGGAACGTGCCCAAAGGCATTTGGAAAATTTTGAGCGCGTGC
Source organism: bacterium (assembly GCA_019695335.1). NCBI lineage: Bacteria > bacterium. Next base: position 7,122 of record JAIBAF010000063.1, on the reverse strand, counting down.
TGCAGCGCGTCCGCGAAGTTGAAGAAAAAGACCGGTTGCGCGCTTTTCAACCTCCGATCAAAGGGGAAGAAATCATGGCGCTCTTTGGCCTTAAACCCGGCAAAACGGTCGGCCGATTAAAAAAGATAATTGAAGAAGCCATTCTTGATGGTATTATTCCCAATGAATACGATGCGGCGTACGACTATTTGATGAAAAATAAAGATAAAATTCTGGACGAAACCGAAACGTCCTTTCACGGTAAATGACATGTCCACCAAATGGCTTACATGGATATTGGTGGTGGCGATTCTGAGCAGCGGATGCCGTAAACGCCATGTTGGAGACCAATTCGTATTTCACAAAGGATTTTACGGGATACCCTGGGGCGCATCGGTTAATCGTATCGATTCGTTGACAGTAAAAGATACGACGTTCAAAAAGATATCTCGAGTTGTAAATATGCAAACCGGCGGTTCGATTATCGTCGTACAGCGGAATCAACGCGATTATTATCTGGAATTTGATACCAACGACCGATTGTTTTACATTAGCTATATTGCGTTATATGATCAACAAGATCTGGATAGCGTCCAAGTGCAGTTACTGCGAAATTACGGAAAACCGGACAAAGATGAACATCAGGACGTACCTTACGATAATAAATTTTGGAATATTTCGGTAGACTCGACCCGTCTCGAAATTCAGTTATTAATTACCGACAATAGTTACTCGCTTAAAGTTACAAACTTCAAAAAGCCCAATTAGCATGTCTGAAAATTTTTCTGCCCAGGAAATCCTCGATCGTGCACGGATGCAGCGCATCGAAAAAACCGTGGATATCGACGAAGCGACGATCCAGTTAGTTGTAATTAATATCGGCACGGATTTTTTTGCAATGCCTGGGCCATCGATCCGAGAAATTCTTCCGCCGATGGCGGTAACTTTTGTACCTGGCCTTCCGGATCACTTTCTCGGCATTATCAATGTGAGAGGCGATCTTGAATCCGTCATTGATCTGGCGAAGACTCTCCATCTCTCGCATACGCCCGGTCCGTTAAGCCGGGTAATGATCGCCAAAGCCGGCGAATTGTCTTCCGGCTTTCTTGTGGATTATGTGCATGATATTATCGATTTGCCTAAATCGAAGATTACCCCGGGCCAAAAGATTCCTGCAGGATTGAAATCGGAATACATCACGGGCGAATTTGAGTTCAAATCAAAAACAGTCTTGGTGCTGGACGTCCATACGATCCTTAACGATGCAATTGGAAAGCCTTCATGACAGAAGGAAAAAAAATCGACGGTGATGAAACGTTCGAAATGCTGGTATTTCGATTGGGAAAGGGCTGTTTTGGAATTCCGGCAAGTCAAATTGATTCTATTGAAGAAAAATTGATTGCAGAAAAAGCCGAGCCGATCGATGTAATGTTAGGCTTTCGTGAAAAACTCGAATTTCAGTCGCCGCGTGTTTTTATAACGAAATTCAATCACAAATACATTGTGATCGATAGTTTGATTGGTTTGATGTCCGTTCGTTATCGAGATGTAAAAACCATGCCTCTTTCAGTAAAAAAATCACGAATGCACGACTTCATTTGGGGCGTGGCATCGATTGCTCAATTGGATGAGCCTGTTTTATTGATTGACCTTCAACCTGCGAATTAGATTATGTTTAAACGTTCATCGTTAATATTTAAAATCGCCGGCATGACATCAGCGGTGCTATTTATAGAAATTGCAGCTGTGTATGTGGTTTATGGATTTCAGATCAATGAAGCGACCAAAATTCTGTTGCTTTTTTTTGTTGTAATGCTCGGATTGCTGCTGCTGACGTATTGGATTTATCTTAAATTAAAACCTGTGTATGCGTTGATTTACGACCTGAAAAGTTTATCAAAAGACCATCTGGATGTTCAACATCGTTTTATGACGGATAGCGGTGATGAGTTCGAAGAGTTGGCCAAAGCTATGCGTGATCATTTCAGAGCAATTTCAGAGAGCGTACGTGAGTTGAGTGCGTATGTCAACAAGCTGGCCAATTCGATTGTAGATATCCGGGGCGTATTTAAAAAACAATTGGGGACATTGCCCAAACAAGCATCATCGGTTCATGAAACGGTCGTAACGATTGAGCAACTTTCTGCGTCTGCCCGCTCAATCGCTGAAAGTTCGGTTAATGTCTACGACGCGGCCGTAATGACAAAGGACAATAATATTAAAGGACTTTCCTACATTCAGGATATTTTAAAAACAGTATATGAAATTAAAGATGGATTAGAAGCGAGAATTTTTCACGTGGCCAATTTGTCTAAAAAATTCGACGAAATCAGCGAGACAATGAAATACATTCATACCATCAACGATCAGACCAAATTAATTGCTTTCAATGCGGCGATTGAAGCGTCGTCAGCCGGTGAATTGAGTAAGCGCTTCAATATCGTTGCGACAGATGTGCGCAAACTGGCGCAGAATATCGAACGCTCGAACAGTGAAATTAAATTATCTCTTGAAGAAATGCGTCGTGCCATAACGGATCTGGTCGACGCTTCTAACGAAGATTTTCAACGTATGGATCGTACGGTTCAGGCTACGCGTGAAATTACGGGAATATTCGAAAGCAGCACGCAACATTCAGTACAGACCAGTGAATCGGCACGTAACATTACGTTATCGACTCATGAACAGCGCGCCGCAAGTCAGGAAGTAGCGGCGACTGCAAAAAATATTTCACTTAGCATTGACGAATTTTTCAAGACTTCACAAAACACGGCCCGTGTTGTGGACGATATCGAAAAAACGATTCACCTTTTAAAAACTTCAATCAGCAGGTTCAGCGTATGAGATTCGGCGTCAAACTTTTCAGCATTTTTTTGGGGTTTTCAATCGTGATCAGCGTTTGCCTTGTCGGTACGCTTTATCAGTTTGTCTTCAAAAAAGCCGAGCACGATTTGAAAATTCAGATTCAGTCACACGCGTATTCTTTGGCATCGACCATGAGTGCGTTTATTGACGGTGATAAACACCAAACGATTAAGACGCGTGAAGATGAAAAATCGGAAGCTTACAAAGAAATCCAGACTATACTGCGCCGTTTTCGTGATCATAACCGTAATGACAAAATCTATGTTCAATATGCCTACACCAAAGCGAGTACGGCGAGCGCCGATACGCTGATCTATGTTGTCGATGCTCAGGAAGACGACGCATCAATCGCTTCTATAGATCCTGTCACTAAAGACACAACATACAATTTCACACCGGTTGGCCAAAAAATTCAGATTACATGGCAAAAAGATTTTTCAAAAGCCGTCGTCAGTGATTTTTACAGTGATGCTTGGGGAACGTGGATTACCGGAGGCGGGCCGATCCATAATAGTAAAGGTGAAATCGTTGCCTTTGCTTATGTTGACGTTGACGGGATGAAAATATATGAAGAATTGAATAATCTCAAACAACGTATCATTATTGTATCGGCTTTGGCGTTATTGGTGCTGGTGGCCGCATCGGCTTTATTAAGTTTCAGCATTGCCAATTATGTCAATCGTCCGTTGAGTATTCTGCATCATGGTTTGAAACGTATTCGCGAGGGTGAGTTCGATTATCGCGTTACGATTCGTACACGCGATGAATTTCAGGAGCTCGGTGAAGCTTTCAATACGATGACGGATAATATGCAGACGATGGCGCAACAATTATCTACGAGTTCGAAAAAAATCGCCGAGTCATCCAACGATGTTTTGGCAATTTCAAAAGAACAGGCAAGTACTTCCAGTGAACAATCCATATCGGTAACCGAGACAACGGCGACGATGGAAGAGCTGACATCGACATCGCGTTACATTGCTGAAAACTCCGAATCAGTTGTCAATATTGCGGCCGAAACGCATCAAGTTACTCAAAAAGCGGTTGACCTGTCGCAGCATACAAAAGATAAGATTGAAGAAATTAGAAAGAAAAGCGATACCGATATCAGCGAAATTACCGAGCTCAGCCGAAAGATGCAGAAAATAACGGACGTGATGGAAATTATCAATAACATTACGGAACAAACGAAACTCATTTCTTTCAATGCTGCGCTGGAAGCGACCGGCGCCGGTGAGGCCGGAAAACGATTTGCTGTGGTTGCAGCTGAAATCCGGCGATTAGCCGAAAACGTTGCCGAATCAACGGAAGAAATCAAAGCGACGGTAACTGAAGTGAGGATGGCCATGGACACTTTGATGAAAACGTCTAAAGACAGTGCCCAAAAAATCCGGGAGGGTGTTGAGTTGGTAACTAAAGTTTCAGACGTACTGCAGAACATTCTTGCAGCCGCGCAAAATACGACAGAATCGGCACGGCAAATTTCTTTGTCGACGCAGCAACAACGTACTGCATCCGAACAAGTGGTCATGACGCTCAAGGAGATTTCCGAAGGGTCGAAACAGTTTGTTAAGTCGAGCAATCATGCATCATCGATTGCCGCCGATTTGAGTACGTTGTCGGAAGAATTGAAAAAAACTTTAGCCGCTTATAAAGTCGATTCGAAATCCAATTAATATGAAACGCCTTGTTTTATTCGATATCGATGGGACGTTATTGCTTTGCGGCAGAGCGCCTCGTAAAGCCATTACGCAGGCTATGATCAAAATCTTCGGCACTGCAGGCGCGGTCGACCAATTTTCTTTTTCAGGAAAAACCGATCCACAAATTATTTTTGAATTGATGCAGTCGGCTCATATTGCCAATGAAATTATTCAAGCCGGTATTCCTAAAGCAATTGACGATTATCTGGTCGCGCTCGAAGCAACACTTCTGAGCGGCGATATAAAGATATTAAAAGGTGTTGAAAATCTTTTGGAACGAGTGGCCGGGCATGAAGACATTGTGTTAGGGTTATTGACCGGAAATGTATTGCGAGGTGCACACCTTAAATTATCGCGTGCCGGGCTAGGGCATTATTTTTTTAATGGGATGCCGCCGCTGGGTGCATTTGGCAGTGATTCAATTCATCGTCACGATCTGCCAGCTATTGCCGTCGAAAGAGCGAATGTAATTAAACATCGCCAATTTTCCGGTAAAGAAATTGTCATCATCGGCGATAGCCCTAGCGATGTGTTGTGTGGCAAAAGTCTTAATGTCAAATCGATTGCGGTTGCAACTGGCTGGCACAAAACGGATGAACTCAAAAGCTACGAGCCCGATTTTGTGTTTGAAGATTTGTCAGCAACGGATGCCGTGACAGAGGCAATATTACGATAAAAAAAACTATCCCGCTTTTTTCATTCTTTCAACGATTTCTTTGACTTTGGCATTGGCCTCTGCTTCCGGAAACTGGCATGTACCGGCTCCTTTGTGTCCGCCACCTCCATATTCAGCCATCAAAGCGCCGACGTCAGTTTTGGATGTACGATTGAAAATGCTGTGGCCAACGGCGCATACAACCACACCCGGTTCTTTTCCTTTGAACAAGCGCGCTGAAATGTTTGCAGTTGGAAATAACGTGTATACCAGAAATCGATTACCTGAAGGAAATTTTTCGACGCCACGTTGATCGGTAATGATTACGTTACTGTCTTGCTGAGTATGTTTGAGCAAGGCTGCTTTAAATTGATCCTGATCGGCGAGGTAGCGATCTACTTTGGATTTTACATCAGGCAGTTGGAGTATTTCATCAACAGTATGTACCTGAATCCATCCAATCATGCGCTGGAAATAATCTTCAAAGGCATCCAAGCCGGAACGAGGATCCAGTGTATACGAGAGAAGCACCCAGCCTTTAGGATTGAGTACATCATCGATCGTTAGCTGAGCGCTGTCCACACGATCCGTGTCGATCAACAAATCGTCAAATTTTTTCAATTCATCTGGTTGTTCGTAAAAATCATAAATAACGCGCGCGCAACTGGGAGCTACGGCAAATTTGCCCCGGTAATCATGCGCTTGCGATTGATGCGCTTGGCTGGTATGATGATCAAACCATAACGCGCATTTCGGGTGATAGGGAAGATTGGCAATGATGTCGTGATCGGTAACGGGAAATTTGCCGTCTTGCATAACTTTAGGTTCGACAAAAACAACTTCATCGATTTTTTCCATAACCGTGATGAAAACGGCACACGTAAGCCCATCCAGATCAGTGCGCGTGATAAGACGCATACTCCTACTCCTTACATATTGAAAATAAGATAATACAGTGAATAGAAAAGCGTTGTGAAAAATAGACAATTCATCATACAAATGCAAACAAAATGCACCAAACATTTTCTTTCTGGATTTTACATTTATTGGAAAAGAATTTGCTAATACTTTACTTTAAGTTTCAGGACTAAGTTGTAAAATAATAAAAAAATTATTGGAAGAATCATTTATTCGATACAAATCGATCATACTTTGGCAATATGAATGTAAGATATTAACAACTTATTCACATAGCCGTTTAAAGTCGTTCTAATTTAAATATTTAATTATATTAACTTTATTCGTTTAGTATGTATCAATAAGTTATTCATACACAAATAAATATTATTGTAAAATATAAACTTAACTATTGAATTAGCATACAAAAACTAAAATTTCTTGACAAATTATTCTTTTTTCTATATATTGATTTCCCAATTTAGCAACACCGGTTGTAGGAAATGTTCTTCGTAAGCACTTGTTAATTTAACTTTTATAAGCGAGAGTAGCTCAGTTGGTAGAGTGCAACCTTGCCAAGGTTGATGTCGCGAGTTCGAATCTCGTCTCTCGCTCGATTACCGTGTAATCCAGATGGGATCTACTGTAAAAAGTAAGAGTTAAAGAGGTGTATATCTTAAGATGACCGGGTCCTTGTGAACTGGTCATTTTAGTTTCTACCCTTTTGAGCCTGAATAAGGCGACGTAGCCAAGTGGTAAGGCAGGGCTCTGCAAAAGCCCCATCAACAGTTCGAATCTGTTCGTCGCCTCTTAGTTAACTGGTGTAGGTTAACTGAGTTAGTAGATCAGCTCGGATGGCGGAATTGGTAGACGCACAGGACTTAAAATCCTGCGGACCTTAAAAGTCCGTGCCGGTTCGATTCCGGCTCCGAGCACCGCACTCGTTTCGGACACGTAGCTCAGTTGGTTAGAGTACTACGTTGACATCGTAGGGGTCACTGGTTCGAATCCAGTCGTGTCCAC
>JAIBAF010000062.1 GCA_019695335.1 bacterium | reverse complement strand
ATTATTGCTGAAGATGTTGAAAATGAAGCATTGGCTACCCTCGTCGTCAACAAACTCCGCGGTACGTTGCGCGTAGCAGCTGTTAAGGCACCTGGATTCGGCGATCGCCGCAAAGCAATGTTGGAAGATATTGCAATCCTCACCGGCGGAACTGTGATCAGCGAAGAAGCCGGCTTTAAACTCGAAAGCGCCAAAATCGATTATCTTGGCAAATGTAAAAAAGTCATCATTGACAAAGATAACACCACGATCGTCGAAGGCGCTGGCAAAAAAGATATGATCAAAAGCCGGATCGCCCAGATCAAAACCCAGATCGACAATACGTCCAGCGATTACGATAAAGAAAAGCTGCAGGAACGTCTGGCGAAGTTAGCCGGTGGTGTTGCGGTTATCCGTATCGGCGCGGCCAGTGAAGTTGAAATGAAAGAGAAAAAAGCCCGCGTGGAAGACGCCTTACACGCAACGCGTGCAGCCGTCGAGGAAGGGATCGTTGCAGGTGGTGGCGTGGCATTATTGCGCGCTCAAGCTTCTTTGGAGCCCGGCAAAGGCGGAATCAATGATAAGATTCTCGCAGGCGATACCGGACTCGGCGTTGCGATCGTCAAACGAGCTCTGGAAGAACCGATCCGCCAAATCGTTGAAAATTGCGGAATCGAAGCTTCCATCGTCGTTCAGAAAGTACGCGACGGCAAAGATCATTTCGGATTCAACGCATTGACGGAACAATACGAAGATTTACTCAAAGCCGGTGTAATCGATCCGACCAAAGTAACTCGTACTGCTCTTGAAAATGCGGCTTCTGTTGCCGGTATGCTTCTGACAACTGAAGCAACCGTGTTTGAGAAAAAAGAAGAGAAAAAAGCCATGCCTCCGATGCCCCCAGGCGGAATGGGCGACATGTATTAATCGCCTAGGAACATTCAGTTCCTTAGTTCTCAATCAAAAAAAAGATTGAGACATATCTATATAAATCCCGTTCAGATTCTGAACGGGATTTTTTTTTGTTTAGACGCCTCTCCTGACTTCAAATCCTATCCAAGCCGCGAATGTAAATTCACAAACAATTTTCTTGTGAAAACTTTACTAAATCCCTATCTTTAATTGGGTTTATCCCGATAGACTGAAATGCGAAATTTCATGAAATGATGAAATTTATCGACTTCATGAGGCGTTAATTTAAGAGAACAGCTTTTTCCATGAATCCAGTCAATGAAATAGTCAAAACTCGTTCGGGCAATACCGAAAAAAAGGTAAGCCACACAACTGCAATTTCGGCTCCGTCAGAGCCCGTCCAAGAAATTCATCCACTCGAACCGTCCGTCCGTGATAAGAGCTATTACGATCAACGCTTCAATAATCTTCTTGAAAATTTCGCTTCCTACAATCGTAACGCCGACACGTCGCATTTAAGAGATGCTTATGAGTACAGCTACAAAGCTCATGATGGTCAGTTCCGGAAATCCGGTCTTCCTTATTTCGATCATATTATCGAAGTCGTTAGCATCCTGATCGACCAAAAAATGGATATTACAACTCTTGAAGCCGCGTTTTTGCACGATGTGATCGAGGATACCGGCCGCACTTATGACGACATCAAAAGCAAATTCGGCGAAGACGTGGCCCAACTGGTGGACGGAGTTACTAAAATCAGCGGATTTGAATTCACGAGTGTTGAAATCAAACAAGCGGAAAATTACCGAAAAATGCTCTTGTCGCTTGTTAAAGACATTCGTGTGATTATTATAAAATTCGCGGACCGTCTTCATAATATGCGGACGATTGACGCTTTACCGCCAAAGAAAAAAGAACGTATTGCCATTGAGACGCGCGACGTCTATGCACCGCTCGCCCATCGACTCGGTATGGCAAGAATTCGGTGGGAACTCGAAGACCTTGTATTAAAATCTCTTGATCTTGATGCTTATTGGGAATTGTCACGCTTGATTTCAGAAAAGCGCGAAGAACGTGAAACGTATATTCACAATGTTTCACAGCCGCTCGACGAAAAAATGAAAGAAAATGATATCCATGCCGAAATTATAGGACGGCCAAAACATTTTTTCAGTATTTACAATAAAATGAAGAAACGGAATAAACCGTTTCACGAAATCTACGACCTGCTTGCAATCCGGATTTTAGTTAATGAAAAGGTCGATTGCTACAAAGCGCTCGGCGTCGTTCACAGTACTTACACACCGGTGACCGAACGTTTCAAAGACTACATTGCTGTTCCGAAAATTAATGGATATCAATCGATACATACCACGGTTATTGGCCCAGACGGACGTATGGTAGAAATTCAAATCCGGACGCGTGAAATGCATCAAATTGCCGAAGAAGGTATCGCCGCCCACTGGCTTTACAAAGAAGGCAAATTACAGATGAACCAGATCGATCGACAGATCGGATGGATTCGCCAACTCATTGACCGGCAAAAAGAAATCAACGATCCGAATGAATTTCTTGAAGATCTCAAAATCGATCTTTTCCAAGATGAAGTTTTCGTTTTCACGCCGCGCGGTGATTTAATGACACTTCCTAAAGGAGCTACTCCTTTAGATTTTGCTTTTGCCGTACACTCCGAAGTAGGCCTGCATTGCATTGGCGGTAAAGTCAATGGTAGATTAGTTCCGCTCCACAGTGAATTATCAAGCGGCGATCTTGTAGAAGTTATCACGTCGGAACAGCAAACTCCCACCATCCACTGGCTTGAAATTGTCAAAACGGCCAAAGCAAAAAATTACATTAAACGCTACTTTCGTAATGTTGAACTCGAACAAAGTATTTCTCTAGGCCGTTATTTACTCGAACAAGAAATTAAAACCATTCAGCCCAGAAGAACGTTGACGGAATTTGCTTCTGAACTGCAATCCGTTGTTGAAGAAATGCATTTCGAAACGGACGAAATGTTGATGTCATCGATTGGCCGAGGCAATATATCCGCACAAAGTATTGCCCAAAAACTTTTGTCTAAGGCTACTCCCAAAAAGCCTCTGCAGGATCAATCTTTTTTCAAGCGGCTTATCACTCGTTCACGTACCAGCGAAGGTAAAACGATTACCATCAGCGGGATGGACAATATGATGATCCATTTTGCCAAGTGCTGTAATCCTATTCCGGGCGATGAAATTTTAGGCTATGTGACCAAGGGAAAAGGCATTAACATTCACCGTCATGATTGCCATAACATTATTGATGCCGTCAAGAAGGAACCGGACAGAGCCTTGCAAGCGAAGTGGCAGGTCGATGAATCGAAGAATTTTCTCGTGCAGATTCGTATCATCGGCTATGACCGAAAACATTTCCTGAATGATATTACTGAGAAAATTTCATCCACCGATACGAATATCGTCAGCGCTGAAGTTAAGACTTCCGGCAACGAAAGTGTACATAGTTTTGTGATTCAGGTTCGCAATATCGGCCATCTGAATTTAATACTCGGAAAAATCAGGAAAGTTCAAGGCGTGATTAGTGCCACACGCGTCGATAGTTTTTCACCCGGTCGTTAATTTTTTTTGATTCATATATTAATCAATGAGGGGAATGGAAATACTTTTTTTGGGAACCGGCACTTCGCACGGCGTACCCGTTATAAACTGCCAATGTCCGACGTGTCAATCTACTAATCCAAAGAATAAACGTTTGCGTACTTCAGTTTTGATCTCGGTCAACGACAAGAATATTTTAATTGACACTTCGATCGATTTTCGCCAGCAATGTCTTACGTACAATATCAATCACATCGACGCCATTTTGTTTACTCATCATCATGTCGATCATATTTTTGGTTTGGACGAAATCCGTGTATTTAATAAAATCCAAAGCCAGCGCATTCCGTGTTTCGCAGGGGCAACAACGATCAAAATGTTAAAACACACATTTTCATACATTTTTGACTATCCTGAAATTCCCGGCGGCATTCCAATGCTCGATTTGATTCAAGTAGATCAGCCATTCGAACTTTTCGGAACGACTATCATTCCTATCGAAATTATGCACGGCCATCTTCCGATTTATGCCTATAAGATAGGTCATTTTATCTACGCAACCGATTGCAGCGGAATTCCGGAAAAATCTTTACCTCTTTTTCAGAATGTAAAAACTTTGGTCCTTGATTGCCTTCGTCGCCGTCCTCATCCAACCCATTACAATCTCGAACAAGCGATGGATGTTGTTAATAAATTACAACCGTCTCAGACGTATTTTACCCATATTTCTCATGACCTCGAACACCAGGAAATCTCACAATTGCTGCCAAAGAACATGCAATTAGCATTCGATGGTCTTAGACTAACTTGTGAATGATATGAAACGACTAATTGTTTTTGGTTTATTGATCAGCGTCTCCGGCTGTGCATTTTTTAATACCTATTTTAATGCACGCAAAGCATACAACAACGGCATTCATTCGATTCAATCCAAGAAAGAGCAAACCCGTAATCAATTGACGGCATCCGATGAAATTACCATATATCGGTTCGACCCCGATCCTGAAACCATTTCCAATGATGCTTTGCAATTTTTTGACGTTGCTATTGAAAAAGCCAATAAAGTTGTCGCTTTGCATCCGGACAGCCGGTGGGTTGAAAATGCGATATTGCTGATGGGCAAAGCCCATTACTATCGCGGAACCCAAAACGATTATTATGATGCCAAAAACCGTTTCGAAGTATATCTTGCTCAAGATTCGCCGAATAAAGATATGTCGGAAGCAAAATTCTGGTATGCCAAAACACTTGTCAAATTGCAAATGTTCGACGACGCTGAACAGGTTTTGTACGATCTTACCGACACGAAAGATCGCAATGATTATCAATGCTCGGCGTTTCTACTATTAGGGGACATTCAATTTAGTAAGGGACAACTGGACGAATCCATGCAGTACTATGTCAAAGCTTCGACCATGGCGTCTACTTTTGCTCTGAAAAAAAATGCATATTTTAAAGTAGGATTTTCTTCATTTCAACTTCAGAAATTCGATCAGGCATTAGAATATTTCCGTAAACTCGGCAAAATGGATCTGGAAGTCGCTGAACGTTTTGATGTTACATTGATGACGGCTCAAACTATGAAGCTTGCCGGACAATATGATCAGGCGATCCGGCTTTTGGACAAAATCATTTCAAATCTGCGGTATAAAAATTTTTTCATTAGAGCTGAGTTTGAAATTGCAGACATTTTACGCTTGAAAGGCAATTACACTGAAGCCACGGAACAGTTTCAGTATGTCATCGATACGTATAAAAATAATATTTTTACCGGCAATGCATATTATTACATGGCGTTGATGAACGATCAAGAGCCCAAAAAACGAAGCGACGGTTTCATTCCTAACCCCGATCAAGCCAAAAAATATTATTACCTTGTTTATACGAAATATCCGCAGTCTCCTTACAAAGACGCCTCTATAGCCCGTTATCAATACTTGTCAAAAATGGAGACCTTCAAAGGTTTTATTACGGCTGATGAAAATTTGTACAAAAAAATCTTAATCAAAATCGATGACCCTTCAACGGATATTTCGAAACTTAAAGAATCTTCCATTCCAGATACTGCGGCTGATGGATTTGATAAGATTGAAGATAATGTTAAGAAAAGCATAAAAACTTATCGGGCTGTCAATACATCAAATTTAACTGAAAATTTTTTGACCGATACCCTTACTACCCTTGATTCCGTTTTTTCGCTTCGGGACAGTATTTTGAAAAAAGATTCAACGTCGAATTGGCTGACCATGCTTGATATAGATAGTGCAGCGCTGCAACAGCTCGTCCTTGAGGACAGTCTTGTTAAAGCCGGCTTTTCAAAAAAATCGACTCTCGGAGCAATTCTCTCAGAAAAAGAAAGCAAAAAAGAAATCGAAGAAATTAAATTAGAAAACAAAGAATTACAAGATAAGCTCACGGAGGTACAAAACGAATTAATCCAGATCAATCAAATGACAGAATTGGACGGCCTTCAATCAAAAAAAAGCTTGGTGTTTGATCGGATTGCTTATGAGTATCTTTCTATGGCCGATTATTTTTATTATGAAGATACGCGTCTTGATTCAGCTCTGTTCTATTATCAATGGGTCGGTGAACATTTTCGAGAAACGCCTTCAGAAGAGGTGGCTTTATACAGTATTGCGCGCGTACACCAAAAGCAAAAAAATCCGAATTGGAAGTATTACTTTGAATTTGCCTTTCAAAAATTTCCAAACGGCCGCATGGCTGATGTTGGGATGCATATTTTAAAACTGGATACGCTTAATCCGAATCCATTCTACGATACGTTTTGCCGGGCAGAAAAATCGCTGATCGTTGAAAAAGATTTTTACAAAGCTGTTTCATTGTACAAACAAGTAGCGCAATCGGATACTTCGAATTTAAAATGGTCGTCGTTGTACGCCATGGGGTTACTGTATGAACAAAAGTTGGACGATCCTGAAAGAGCATTTCGAACATATAATACGCTGGTCTATGCAAAGCCCGAATCCGAATTTGCAAAAATTCTTCGCCCAAAGATTGACGCCTACATCGCTAAGCTTTCTCTTTCAAAAGATTCGATGTTCACGTGGATTGATACTCAATTTGTCAAAATTAAAATGCATACCGACACGACGCATATACTTACAACAGATTCGATGACGGCGATACGCCTTGACTCAATTTCAAATAAGAAGACAATACAAACTTTAGATTCTGCAAAAACCAAAAGAAGAATTATCGAAGATGAGGATTCCCAAGACTTCAAAAAGAAACCCAAAATCAATAAAGACAAAAAACCGCGCGATGAAGTCGATAAAAAAGATCATACTATCGAAGAATAATATTTTTTTCTTAATGACGGTTTATGCCGCTTGTGCTCCCAATCCGATGTATCAATCTAAGCGATCTATCGAAAACGAGAAAACTATAATTACCCGCACGACCTCCGATGCGCTGGAAGTCAAAACCGGCGTCGCGTCATTTTATGCTGATAAATTTGACGGTAGAAAGACAGCCAACGGTGAAATTTTTGATCAGGATAAATTGACAGCGGCGCATCGGACTTACCCTTTTGGAACGGTCGTGCGTGTGATCAATTTATCAAACAATCAATCAGTAGTTGTTCGTATTAATGATCGCGGCCCTTTTGTAAAAAACAGACTTATCGATTTATCTAAATCGGCTGCTAAATCGATTGGCATGATTGCATCCGGAACGGCTAATGTTAGGACCGAAGTGATTTCTTGGGGCCAATAAAATCTTTACAAATTGTTATCTACAATAATTTTAGAGTTTTAAGCTGAATTGGCGCATAATTCTGATATTTACCGGTTGACAAAGCTTTCATTCTTTGGTAAATTTAAGCGTTACCCTCCTCCACGAATTGTAAAGGTTCTATGATTCGTACTTATCTCGATCGATTTCTCCGCTATCTCGATGCTGAACGTAATTATTCCAGTAAAACCCTTATCGCATACAAAAAAGATCTTGAAGATTTCACTACTTTTATTGAACGTCGTTTCGACAGCCGAGAATTCAGTCTAACTGAAATTTCAAAAGATGAAATTCGCGCTTTTCTCGGCTATTTATCTAAACAGCAATTAGAAAAAAAAAGTGTCGCGCGTAAATTATCAGCCGTTAAATCGTTTTTTAAATTTCTCATTAAACAAGACGTCGTCAAAACCAATCCCGGAAAGCTAATCAAGACTCCGAAATATGAAAAAACGGTTCCGTCCTTTTTGACGGTCGATCAAATCCAAACCGTATTTGATTTTTTTGACGATCGCATACCGGCAGACGTACGTGACAAAGCTATCCTTGAACTTTTTTACGGATCAGGTATTCGTTTGAGTGAACTTGTCGGACTTGATTTTCCCAACATCAATTTCTCCAATCAAACTATTTCTGTTTTAGGTAAAGGCGCCAAACAACGTATTATTCCCATTGGAGAAAAAGCGATCAGCGCGCTGAAAAATTATCGGTCTGTTCGTAATCAAATATCAACTACGGAATCTAGCGACAATTCTCAGGCTGTTTTTATCGGAAAGAACGGAAAACGGATCACGCCTCTCGCCGTACAACGTATGATTAAAAAAGTCTTAACTCGGGTTTCCGACGCTCATAAATTGAGCCCGCATATCGTAAGGCATTCATTTGCCACACATTTGTTGGACAATGGCGCCGATCTTAGAGCAGTTAAAGATCTCCTCGGTCATGAGAATCTTTCTACTACGCAAATTTACACCCACATCACGATTGATCGTTTGAAAAATGCCTATAAAAAAGCCCATCCGAGGGCTGAAACTTAACCAAAGGAGGCTGCATCTTCATTTGCTAAATCGCCATTTTGGATAATTACCCGTTCTCACACTTTAGCTAAAAGGAGATCGTCATGAAAGTAAGAATCACTTCACGTCATCAGAAATTATCGGCACAAATCAAAGACTATTTGGAAGACAAAATTAATCGACTGGAAAAATACTATGACAAAATCATTGACTGTGAAGTTATCATGGACGCTGAAAAAACGAAAGAGTTGGTTGAAATAAACATTAAAGTTTACGGAACGATTTTACACGTTAAAGCTAGAGAAAATGACGTTACCAAAGCCATAGACACCGCAACGGATAAACTGGAAGTTCAATTGAAAAAATTCAAAGGCAAATTACGCAAACGGACTCATGACCGAATGAGCGATATATTGAATGAAAAGGAAGATGCATTAGCGGAATTAGAATAAATATTGAAAAAGTAAATTTTCTTCTTAAATTCAACAGGTCAGAGCCCCTCTGACCTGTTTTTATTTTTTATCTCACCATTAAGTCACAACGGTTGTCGCAGCTATGGAAAATCTTATCCAGAGTTATGAAATCACTAAGCAAATTGGATCCGGCGGAATGGCTACGGTATTTATGGGACGGCATCCAAGCTTGGATCGTTTGGTTGCCATCAAAGTGGTCAAAGGCGACAATCGTGACAAAGTCAAACGATTTGCCCGTGAAGCCGTTTTATCGGCAGCATTGAAGCAGGAAAACTTGCCGGCCATTTATGACTATTTTGTCGATGCACAGAAAAATCACTACCTGGTTATGGAATATGTTGATGGGATTGACGTGAGCGATATTATCAAATCACGCGCTACGATTCCGCATTTTGTATCCGTGATGATTGCCCGCGAAGTCGCGCGCGGACTTGAGCACATGCACGAAAAAGGCATTATTCATCGCGATATTAAACCCAGTAATGTCCGCCTGAGCAAGGATGGCCAAGTCAAACTCATGGACTTTGGAATTGCCAAAGAAGAAGACGAGGAAGCGCACAAAAATCTGACTTCTACAGGTATTATCATTGGCACGCCGTCGTATATGTCTCCGGAACAAGCATCGGGCGATAAACTTACAACCCAAAGCGATATCTTCAGCCTCGGCACGATGATGTACGAAATGCTGACCGGGAAAAAACCTTTTTCGGCCGATAGTAATCTCACCTTGATAACCCTTATTGCGCAAGGACGCTATGAATCGTTAGATCGGTCACAAATCAATATTCCTCAGCCTTTGATCAGAATTGTCGACCGTGCAATGTCCAAAAACTTAGACACCCGATATCAACATATCGGCCTGGTCATTAAAGATTTGAACCATTATCTACAATCAATTTCGCAATCGCAATTGTTGCATTTTCTGATGCAATATTATTCAGCGGTAATCGGTAAAGACAAAAATCAGGATTTCACGCCATTTGACAAACTGCCGCATATCGCCGACGCTCCGGAACCCAGTGAAGTCCCTGATGAATCGACCGGTGAATACATTGCTAAATTTTATGATAAGAGAAAAAGAAAAAAGAAAATTGCGATAGCAGCGGTAACGGCGTTTGCTCTTGCTATCCTGGTTTGGTTTGGCTGGAAAGGACAATGGCCGTTTGACTTTGACGGACCGGCTTTTGGCAGCGTGAATCTTTCACTCAAATCGGATAAAGCCGATGTGTTGAATGATGCCCACATTTATATCAACGATAAAGAATGGTTGCACTCAGGCAATTTCGATGGAAAAACCATTCTCAATCATTTCCAGAAAGGGCGTAATTCTTTGCGAATTAAATTTCCACTCCTGTATCAAAATTATGAATACAATTTTACGCTGGAGAAAGAAACCGAAAGTAAAGATGTTACCTTGGATTTGGATAAGCTATCGACGTTGTTGGATGCATACCGCGGAGAGAGCCGGCGGCTTGGATTTGCCGTCAATACCGATCCAGCCGGCGCTTTTGTCTATATCGACAACGATTTTAAAAACATCTTTGCTAAAACGCCATCACCCCTGACCTGGCCTAATGTCCGGGCTACATTTCATAAAATCAGCATCCAAAAAGAAGGGTTCCGTACGGTAGAAATCGAACGCCCGTTTACTCCCAACGAATTACTCAATATACATATTGATTTGGTTCCCGATAAGAAAAAATAAAACTATTGGTGCATGGAATCAATTCGTGAAATGACCATCCATAAAGGATCTGAAATCGAATTAACGGTTGAATCAGTTTCCTTCGGCGGCCAGGGGATTGCGCGCGTTAACGATTTTGTGGTTTTTGTAAACGGCGGAATCACCGGTGATCGCGTCTTAGCTAAAATTATAAAAAAGAAAAAAAGTTTCGCTGAAGCGCAGGCAATCAGTGTTCTCACGCCTTCGACCAATCGTATCAAGCCGGAATGTGAATTATTTGGCATCTGCGGCGGATGCAGTTGGCAAGATGTCGCCTACGATACGCAATTAGAATTCAAGCGGCAAAACGTTCAGGAAGTTTTTGAACGAATTGGCGGTTTCAAAGACATCCATATCCCCAAACCCATCGGTTCCAAAGATATTTATCATTATCGAAATAAAATGGAATTTACGTTTGGGGATCGCCCATGGTTAACGGCTAGCCAGTTATCGGACATCAATCAGCAATTCGAACCTTTTGCTCTCGGTCTGCACGTTCCGCAACGTTTCGATAAAGTTCTCCCTGTGCATCACTGTCATCTTCAGTCAAAACTGGCGAACGAGATTTTGAATTTTGTTAAACATTTTACACGTAATAGCGGGCTACGACCTTATTCGGTAAAAAATCATTCCGGATTTTGGCGCTTTCTGGTTATTCGCCAGTCCAAAAGAACTGACGATCTGATGATCAATCTCATCACATCTGAAGAACAGCCCGATATTATCAAGGAATTTAAAGATCAGATCCTTCTACAATTTCCACAAATCACAAGCCTGATTAACGGGATCAGTTCAAAAAAAGCGCAAGTAGCGTTTAGTGATTACGAGATACTTTTGCACGGATCTCCGTTTATTATAGAAAAACTTGGAGATTTTGAATTTGAAATTTCATCCAATGCTTTTTTTCAGACCAACACACTGGCCGCAGAAAAACTTTACCAAGTTGCTCTTGAATTTGCTGACTTGAAAGGCCATGAATTGGTGTACGATCTTTATTGCGGCACGGGGTCAATCAGTATATTTATTTCAAAATCTGCTAAAAAAGTTATTGGTATAGAGCTTATTGAAGCCGCGGTCGAAAATGCTCAAAAAAATATCAAACATAACCGGATCACTAATTGTGAATTTCTTTTAGGCGATTTGCGCAAAACTATAAATCAATTACATCAAACACCCGATGTTGTGATTGTCGATCCTCCCCGGTCCGGAATGCATGAAGACGTCATCAATTCATTATTGGAACTGGCTCCGCCAACTATTGTTTACGTCAGTTGTAATCCCTCCACTCAGGCGCGTGATTTGGCCTTATTATGCAAACAGTATCGCATCGAAAAAATTCAACCGGTTGATATGTTTCCACATACTTATCATATTGAAAATGTCGTTCGTTTGGTAAAAGCATGAATACAAAATTGAAACATAAAGTTTTGTGCGTTGACGACGAACAACCGATACTCAGCGTATTACGAAAAATCCTCGAAGATCATTATACTATTTTTACTGTATCGAGCGGGGAAGAAGCGTTAGATATTTTACATCAGCACGAAGTGGCTGTTGTAGTTGTTGATCAAAAAATGCCATCGATGAGCGGTGTCGAACTTCTCAGGCATATCAAAGAAACTCATCCTTATACTGTCCGCATCGTTTTAACTGCTTATGCCGATATTCATGATCTGGTAGATTCCGTTAACGTCGGAGAGATTTACCGCTATATCCACAAACCGTGGGAAACTCAAACGCTGCTTGACGTATTGGCCGATGCTGTCAAAAAATATGAAGAAAATATCGCCAATGCACAGCGCAAGAACCAATATGAGCGCCTTGCTATTGAGAAAGCAAAACTCGAGCAAGAAATCGTCGTCCTTAAATCTGAAATCGAAAAAGAATTTTCACTCGACAATATTATCAGCGTCAGCCCGGAGATGAATGAAGTTCGGCGTCTGATTAAATCGGCATCCGTAAGCGATGAAACCGTTCTGATTCAAGGTGAAAGCGGGACGGGAAAAGAATTGGTTGCCAAGGCCATTCACTTTAACAGCAAGCGTCAGCACAATAAATTCACAGCGATCGACTGTGGCGCTTTGGCCGAGAATCTTTTAGAAAGTGAATTATTTGGACATAAGAAAGGCGCATTTACGGGCGCGTTTTATGATAAAAAAGGATTGTTTGAAGAAGCGGAAGGCGGAACGGTTTTTCTGGATGAAATTTCCAATACTTCCTTATCGCTTCAAGCCAAGTTGCTCCGTGTTATTCAAGAAAAAGAGATTCGTCGGATCGGTGAAACACATTTTCGCCGAGTTGATGTCAGGATCATTTCGGCAACCAATAAAAACCTTTACGAAGAATTCCGTAAAGGAGCCTTCCGAGAAGATTTATATTACCGTTTGAATGTAATTCCCATTCACCTACCACCTTTACGTAACCGTCGCTCCGACATTCCTATTTTGATTAATCATTTCATTAATGATCATAACCGGAATTCTGAAAAAAAGGTACGTTCGCTATCACAGGAAGTAATTAATTTCCTTTGTTCTCGTGAATGGAAGGGAAATGTTCGTGAACTAAAAAACCTGATTAACCGTATGGTAATTTTTGCCGAAAGCGATTTTTTGGGGATCAACGACATCCCTGAAGAATTTCGCCGCGAACTCCACGAAATCCAATACCCTGTGCCTTCTAAAGCAACAGGTTTTGAATTCAAAATCAACGGTATTCAGACAATCGAAGAATTAGAACGATCTTACATCCGTTACGTCCTTAACAAAACTGCTAATAAAGCCGAGGCGGCAAAGTTACTCGGTATGAAACGCACTACGTTGCTCATGCGTATGAAAAAATTGGGACTAATGGCCTGATCCATGACCTTCCGTTATATTATCTTCAATAAACCCTACGACGTTTTATGCCAATTTACGCCTACGGCAAACCGTAAAACTTTATCGGATTTTGGATTTCCCAAAGAAGTGTACTCGGTTGGGCGGCTTGATGCTGACAGCGAAGGTTTGCTATTTTTAACGGATGACGGCATTTTGGCCCATCAATTAATCGATCCGAAATACGAACATTCCAGAACATATTGGGCGCTGATCGAAAATGTTCCATCAGTCGCACTGCTTGCGAAACTAGAAAAAGGCGTGATCATTGAAGGAAAGAAAACCAAACCTGCACAAGTACGGTTATTGACTTGTGAACCGGCTTTCCCAGAAAGAGTTAAACCCATTCGTTTTAGAAAAAACATTCCGACTGTATGGATTGAATTGACCTTAACTGAGGGAAGAAATCGGCAAGTGCGTAAGATGACCGCATCGATCGGCCACCCAACCTTACGGTTGGTAAGGATTAAAATGGCGTCCTTGAATTTAGATAACCTTCAACCCGGGGAATGGAGATATTTAACCGATAAAGAAATTGATACATTGAAACACCTCATAAAAAAACGCTCATAGACCCGGAGGAATGTTTTTTACGCGTACGGAACCGCGATGGCAAGTATAACACGTTACATTTTCTTTCGCATTCGCGAAATATTTTTCATTCAACATTTCCGTAAGCACTATCATATCCCGTGTAATATTTTTTTCTTTTTTATCGTCGCCTGAATAATTATCCGTATCGTGGCAATAATCGCATTCTACTCCCAGTGACAATGTAAACGTACGCATATACTCTTTCATTTCCTCGATCGTCATATCCCTATCTTTTATGACTTTCAAATTCTTGGGTTTGTTGGTTTGACAACTGATCGTTGAGTAATACACGATACACAAAACAGAAGCAATCGCAATCGTAAAAAGCGTTTTCTTCATAGGGCCTCGGAATTATGTGGTGTTTCTTTTATAAAAAGAAAATATGGCATCAGATTTCGAATGTCAAGTATTTATCTGTAGGAATGAATATTAAAAAACCGCACCAAATTTTTAGTGCGGTTTTTCTATCTGTTAATCTTTAATTAGTATGGATTTTAAAAATTAAACCCTAGTTTGGTGAAATAGTATGTACCACTAAAACCCATTTGAACAGCATCCCACAATCCGCCTGTTTCCGTCTCGGTATCTTGTTGGTCAGGATATACATTGAATAAGTTAGCTGCGCCGGCCGTCAATGTGACGTGATGAGTAATCTGATATCCCAATGTAATGTTAGTTACAACTTTAGGATCATACACGTCTTTAGTGCCGATCCAGTCTTCGAGTACTACTTTTCCAAATCTTACAAATTGAAGATTGGCATTGAACGGGCCATACCGATGATCGAAAGTAAGATTAATCTTACTATTTGGCGCTGAAGCCAGCAAAAACCGCTGCTCGCGCGTCCCAAAATAAATATCTTCTTTCCCTTGTAATCGGTCAGTTGTATGAATTTTTCCTAACTCCATGTCGTTGAAATTACCGGCCAATGTTGTCGAAAGCTGATGATCGTTGAAATGGGCGGTATGTTGCAAAACAATATCAATGCCTTTAGTTTTCGTGTCGATGGCATTGGTAAAAAATTGTGCTGCGCCTACATTCAATGCTTGCAAATCAGCTCCGATATCAGGGTCGGTATCTTCAAACGCTCCGGTCAACACAATGCGATCTTTGATCGAGACGTAGTAACCATCGACGGTTGCCGTAAATTCGCCGTATTTCGCCGTGAAGCCACTGCTGATATCGAACGCTGTCTCCTCTTTGAGTTTTGGTATTCCCAACGCATTTGCTATCGGGCCGTTATTTCTGGCAATTAATTTATCAATCGCAACACCTGAAACAAAATCTGTAAATGTGGAATTAAAATAAACCTGTGCGAGCGAGGGCGCTCTGAAGCCCGTACTTGCTGATCCCCGCAAAGTCACGTTGGGATTGACTTTGAAACGTGTAGCAATTTTCCCATTAAACGTGCTTCCAAAATCACTGTAATTTTCATATCGTGCGGCTACGCCGGTCATCCATTGATCCGTGACATCAAGCTCCAGATCGACGTAACTTCCAAAATTTCCCCTCGATTTGTCAACTTCATCCGAGGGACGGAAACCTGGAAAACCTTGAGAACCTCCCGGACGATAAGTAGTATCCGTTCCGTCTACTGAAAATATGACCGGACCATACGTCTCCCATGATCCTTCTTCACCTGCAAAAATTTGATAGTTATCGATACGGTATTCCAATCCAACAGCGACATTTAATCCTTTTTTAATACTCGGATAAAATTTAGAAAAATTGATGCCGCTGGTATTTTGTATTAATTGGAATCCTCCTGCATCAAAGTTGGTCGGCGATGCCGCTTCAAGCGAAGCATTCAGAGTTCCTTTAATGGTATAATCAAAACGATTCATTCCAAAAGTATTATTGATATCGACATCCCATTTACCCCATTTACTCCGCAAACCTGTTGACACCGAACGATCAAAAATTTTTGAAGTAATTCGCGGATTAAAACCATTTGGATAGATTGCAGTGACATTACGTTCTTCATCGGCAGTTCGTGTCCATGCGTACGCATCGGTGTTGCGAAAATTCATTCCACCAAACACATAAAAACTAGTTTTGTCATTGAGCGGATAAGCCGAATTGACAAAAAAAGCCGTATTATCAACACCCGCATCGCCGAATTTTTCGCGATAGATATCAAATGCGCCTGGATCAGCCGGACGGTTGGTTTTTTGTTTAGTCGTATAATCACCGGTGATATTGATAAACCCGTTTTCGCCCAATTTAAAACCATAATTAGCATTGATACTTTTAGTTTCGCCGTCCCAGCTATAATCCTTCGGAAGTTTAACATCATACGATGATCCCGGATCCGCGCGATTGAAACCGCCGTTGACCGATCCTGAAAATTCTTCAATGGAGGATTTGAGTACGATATTGATGACGCCAGCAATAGCATCGGATCCATATTGTGCACTCGCACCATTACGAAGAATTTCAATACGCTCGATGGCACTGACTGGTATCGCATTCAAATCAGTTCCTGTATTGCCACGACCGCGTGAGCCAAAAATATTGATCAATGAAGACTGATGGCGGCGTTTTCCATTAATCAGTACGAGCGTTTGATCCGGCCCCAAACCGCGTAACGTAGCGGGATCGATGTGATCAGCCCCATCAGCGCCTGATTGTTTATTGGAATTAAACGAAGGAGCTACATATTGCAGCACTTGATTGATTTCGATTTGCCCTAACTTTTTCGGAATGTCCCGCATATCGATAATATCGACTGGAACTGGTGTTTCTATAGCCGTTCGATTATAGCTTCGTGAACCTACGACTTGGATATCACCCATCTGGATCGGACTTTCGGACATGGTGACATCCAATGCAACTCCATCAGATTTAATAGGTATTTCCTGCTTGATATAACCAAGATAACTAAAGACAAGCGTCGCGCCGGATACAACCTTGATTCTAAATTCTCCTTTTGCATTGGTCGTCGTTCCATTGTAAGTATTTTTTTCAACGATGTTGACTCCGATTAAGGGTTCGCCATTTTCATCTTTGACCGTACCGTGAATTGAAATTTGTGCCATGACTGGACACAAGCTTAAAACCAGAAATGCAATAATACATTTCATATTACTCCTCCTTGGGTTAGGTAAATGAGGTACACGCGCAAAAAAAATCACAATGAAACGCGAAAACAGAACTTATTTTAAAAGGAATAAATTAAGCCGGTCATTTGCTTGGAATGACTTTTTACACAGCTGATGTAAGGAATGGATACTTTTAGAGTTTAGCAATTTGAAAATAAATTGTCCACAAAAAATTTATAGCTACAGAAAAATAAATCCCAGCACTCGTCGGATATCATTAGCGCTTCTCTGAAGTTCATATTAAAATAAAAAACCCATCTCAATTTCTTCTTTGAGATGGGTTCTAAAAAATAAATCCCGGCAACGTCCTACTTTTCCATGCAGCTACCCACACGGTATCATTAGCGCTGGCGGGCTTAACTGCTCTGTTCGGAATGGGAAGAGGTGTTTCCCCGCCGCTATAGTCACCGGAAATAATTATAAAAAAAATAAAAGACAATTGAGTGTAATCAGACACAAGTTCGAGAATCAAATATTAGTGCTCTATTAAAATAAAATAAAATCAAGCCGCACGACTTATTAGTATCACTCGACTGAACGCATCACTGCGCTTACATCTGTGACCTATCAACCATGTCATCTCCATGGAGTCTTTAGTGGCTTGCGCCAGGGATACCTAATCTCAGGGTGGGTTTCGTACTTAGATGCTTTCAGCACTTATCCCGACCGAACATAGCTACTCAGCCGTGCTTTTGGTAAAACAGCTGATGCACTAGAGGTTCGTCCATTCCGGTCCTCTCGTACTAAGAACAGATCCCTTCAAGTATCCTGCGCCCACAGCAGATAGGGGCCGAACTGTCTCACGACGTTCTGAACCCAGTTCACGTACCGCTTTAATTGGCGAACAGCCAAACCCTTGGGACCTTCTCCAGCCCCAGGATGCGATGAACCGACATCGAGGTGCCAAACCGGGTCGTCGATGTGAACTCTTGGACCCGATCAGCCTGTTATCCCTAGAGTACCTTTTATCCTTTGAGCGATGGCCATTCCATACAGAAACCACCGGATCACTAAGGCCGACTTTCGTCTCTGCTCGGCTTGTATGCCTCACAGTCAAGCTAGTTTATGCCTTTGCACTCTACGCACGGTTACCAAGCGTGCTGAACTAACCTTTGCAAGCCTCCGTTACCTTTTAGGAGGCGACCGCCCCAGTCAAACTACCCGCCTAGCACTGTCCTTGTTCTCGATTCAGAAAACTAAGTTAGAATTTCAATATTCCAAGGGTGGTATTTCACGTTGTGACTCCCCCCAAGCCGAAACCCGGGGTTCAAAGTCTCCCACCTATGCTACGCATGCAACATCAAAACACAATGCTAAGTTATAGTAAAGGTTCATAGGGTCTTTCCGTCCCGCTGCGGGGAGCCGGCATCTTCACCGGCACTACAATTTCGCCGAGGCGCTTGTTGAGACGCAGGACCAGTCGTTACACCATTCGTGCAGGTCGGAACTTACCCGACAAGGAATTTCGCTACCTTAGGACCGTTATAGTTACGGCCGCCGTTTACTGGGGCTTCGGTTCAAAGCTTCGCTTGCGCTGACCTCTCTCCTTAACCTTCCAGCACCGGGCAGGTGTCAGACCCTATACGTCGTCTTTACGACTTTGCAGAGCCCTGTGTTTTTGGTAAACAGTCGCTAGTCCCATTTCACTGCGGCTCCGATAAATCGGAGCACCCCTTATCCCGAAGTTACGGGGTCAAGTTGCCTAGTTCCTTAACAAGCGCTATCTCGAGCACCTTTGGATATTCTCCTCGCCCACCTGAGTCGGTTTACGGTACGGATACTCTGTATTCTCGCGTAGAAGTTTTTCTTGGCAGCAGGATTAGGGCGAATTGGCTTGCCCGAAGGCTCGTTTCTTATTCGCGCTTCACGTAAACGACCGTGCGGATTTACCTACACGATCTGGCTACACGCTTAAACCTGGAAACCAGTCCAGGCTCGCCTTTCACTTCTGCGTCACTCCTTGGCTGATAACGAATACAAAGTAGTGCAGGAATATTAACCTGCTTACCATCAGCTACGCCGCTTGGCCTCGCTTTAGGCTCCGACTAACCCCAAGCAGATTAACTTTACTCAGGAAACCTTGGGCTTTCGGTGATGAAGTTTTTCACTTCATTTATCGCTACTTATGCCAGCATAATCTCTTCCATGTCCTCCAGCCGGGCTCGCGCCCAACCTTCGTCGGTTAATGGAATGCTCCTCTACCACTTACACATTGCTGTGTAAATCCACGGCTTCGGTAATGGGCTTAGTCCCGTGTATTGTCGGCGCGGAACTGCTTGACTAGTGCGCTATTACGCGATCTTTAGATGATGGCTGCTTCTAAGCAAACATCCTAGTTGTCACTGCGATTCCACATCCTTTCTCACTTAGCCCATACTTAGGGACCTTAGCCGATGATCGGGGTTCTTCCCCTTTTGCCAACGAAGCTTATCCCTCGCCAGCTGCTTCCAGGAGAACAAGTCAACGGTATTCGGAGTTTGAGAGGGTTTGGTACCGTTGTGACAGCCCTAGCCCTTTCAGTGCTCTACCCCCGCGACTCTTTTTATCCCAGACTATCCCTAAAGATATTTCGAGGAGAACGAGCTATCTCCCAGTTTGATTAGCCTTTCACCCCTAGCCACAGCTCATCCGAGCAACTTTCAACTTACACCGGTTCGGTCCTCCATAGGGTTTTACCCCTACTTCAACCTGGCCATGGCTAGATCACTAAGGTTTCGCGTCTACCGCACGTTACATGCCTTTCGGCTCGCCCTATTCAGACTTGCTTTCGCTACGGCTACGAGGCTTGTTGACCTCTTAACCTAACGCAACGTACGAGTAACTCGCTGGCTCATTATGCAAAAGGCACGCCGTCATCCCGATAAATCGGGACTCCGACCGCTTGTAAGCACACGGTTTCAGGTTCTATTTCACTCCCCTAGTAGGGGTTCTTTTCACATTTCCCTTACGGTACTATCCTCTATCGGTCACAAGAGAGTATTTAGCCTTGGATGATGGTCCACCCAGCTTCGCACAGGATTTCTCGTGTCCCGCACTACTCAGGATACCCACGCGCTGTTTTCAGTTTATATTACAGGGCTATCACCTACTGTGGCGTTGCTTTCCAGACAACTTCACTTACTTACTCGCAGATCACTACAAGGGTCCTACAACCTCCCGACAGTAAACTATCGAGATTTGGGCTATTTCCCGTTCGCTCGTCACTACTTGGAAAATCTCTTTTGATTTCTTTTCCACCAGGTACTTAGATATTTCAGTTCCCCGGGTTAGCTTCTCCTTGCCTATGAATTCAGCAAGGGATGATACCGATGAATCGGTAACGGGTTTCCCCATTCGGACATCTCCGGATTAACGGCTGTTTGCGCCTTCCCGAAGCTTATCGCAGCTTGCCACGTCCTTCTTCGCCTTCTTGTGCCAATGCATTCTCCGTGTGCCCTTAATAGCTTGAAATACTTTATTTTAATAAAGCATCAATACTATCTCGGACATAATATAAAAAAATAAGATAGCGATTCTCGAAAAACAAAGATTGTAGTCTTCATTATACTTATGAATCATTAACACTCAATTGTCAAAGAACTTTTGCCGAATTCATGTGAACTCGGTTTTAAGCTTTATGTATGTCAACAGCATTGTTGACTCAAAATCATTATTAATGGTGGAGCTAAACGGGCTCGAACCGTTAACCTCCTGCGTGCAAGGCAGGCGCTCTCCCAATTGAGCTATAGCCCCGTGATGATGTCTGCATTTGCCGAAAGCAGTGGGCTTGGATGGAGTTGAACCATCGACCTCACGCTTATCAGGCGTGCGCTCTAACCACCTGAGCTACAAGCCCTAAGATTCAATTTTCAAGGAACTTGATATAAAAATAAAAGAGAGTATACAACAGAACGATCGAGTAACTTTTTGAGTCAGTGTATGGGTTGATAGAAGTCACAAAAATGTGACAACATATTCTCCATAGAAAGGAGGTGATCCAGCCGCACCTTCCGGTACGGCTACCTTGTTACGACTTAGCCCCAGTCACTGGCCTCACCTTAGACGCTTGTAACCAAGCGGCTTTGGGTGCTACCAACTCCCATGGCTTGACGGGCGGTGTGTACAAGGCCCGGGAACGTATTCACCGCTGCGTGCTGATCAGCGATTACTAGCAATTCCAGCTTCATGAAGGCGAGTTGCAGCCTTCAATCCGAACTGAGG
>JAIBAF010000061.1 GCA_019695335.1 bacterium | reverse complement strand
ACTACCCCACTCACCGAAACAAACATCCACACAGGCCATACCCAATGCACAAGTTTCCTGTGTTTATCATAATTATTATGAAAAGCATGCCATACGGCTACGATAATAAATGGCGTCATGACCATGGCGAGAATCACATGCGGAATTAACACGGCGAAATAAACAACCCGTGTCCAATCGTAATGCGGATAGGGAACCGATCCGACTTCAAAATGATATATTAAATAGGATGTTAAAAACAGGCCGGATGTAATTAAAGCTGCGATCATGACTGTTTTATGGGCAGAACGATTTTTCTTTTTGATCAGAAAATAACCGACAGTTAACAAGACTGCACTAACCGAGTTTAAAACTGCATTTAAAGCGGGTAATTCACTTGGATTCACGGAAGCACCTTTACAAGTTGATCAATATGGTTTTGTAATGTTATAATCGCATCGCCTTCTTCACTGCTGTAATATCCGCGAATATTAGCCTCGCTGTCTACTAGAATAAATTTAGAACTATGCAAGTTGGGCAATTCGCCTCCCAATTTGAATACTTGTTCCGATACACGATGGACTTCCTCGATAGGCCCGCGCAAAAAAGCCCACCGATTATCGCTCACACCGTATTTTTCTGCGTAAGCTCGTAATACGCTCAATGAATCATTGGCCGGATCGACCGAGATAGATATAAACTGAATACGGGGATCATTAGCATACCGCCGATACATGGTTGCCATTTTACCCGTCATGATCGGACAAGGCCCTGGACAGCGCGTGAAAATAAAATCCACTATGTTGATTTTACCTTTTAAATTGTCGGTCGTAAAAGTCTGGCCGTTACGCTCTGTAAATTCAAACGCCGTTACCGGCCCGAATCTTTGGATTTCAGCAGCAACATCGGCCGGTTGTCTCATTGCAAGATACGTAACGCCGGCTAATACAAGCGACGCAATCGCCGCTAATAATAAGAACTTCATGATCTTCATTTGGTTTGCCTTTTAAACAATAAAGGGAACATTGTTATAATGTTCCCTATGCCAAAAAATTACGTATTTTTCAAAACTCACTTAGCCGTACTATCCGCTGGCATCATGGTTTTTAATGAATCCATCCCTGCAGCAGTTTTGGTCGAATC
Source organism: bacterium (assembly GCA_019695335.1). Taxonomy (NCBI): domain Bacteria; species bacterium. The sequence continues at coordinate 20,106 of JAIBAF010000061.1, read as the reverse complement.
GACCTGATACATGGCCGCATTGGAGTGTATCGGCTTTTCCAAAAATTCATAAATATCATCGCGGCGCAGAGTATCAAACATTGTAATAATAATGAATGCGGCGAGAAATAATACTGAACTGGCAAACACGACTAAATACAATTTATTATCATACAACAAATGCATGAAGATCAATGCAACCAAAATCGCTTTAGTAGCAGCCACGATCATGGCCACAACCAAATTCCATTCTCCAAAATGAAATTGAGCCACCCAAACTGTAATAGCCGTTAGTATCAACAGCGCAGAAGCGACACCCAAGTAGGTGCTCAATGGCAAAACATGATGATGTCCGTGTTGTGAAGATTCTTTACTCATGGGCTTATCCTATCAGATAAAATAATGGGAATAAGAAAATCCAAATCAAATCGACTAAGTGCCAAAACAAGCCGGTCATTTCAATCGGCGTATAATATTCAGGTGAAAAGGCGCCGTTTTTTGTTTTGAAAAACAACCAGGCAATCAAGCACATGCCGCCCATCACGTGAATACCATGTAATCCTGTCATAGCAAAATAAATACTGAAGAAAACATGAGGATTTGAGCCCTCAATGCCGGTATACGTGTAAAATCTTCCGGGCAATTGGCCTTCGTGAAATTTATGACTGTATTCAAAATACTTGATAACAAGGAACGTTGCCGCAAGCAAGAACGTTAATGCCAAATGCATCATCGCTTGTTTCTTGTCGCCCAATTGCATCGATCGAATGGCAAGAGCCATTGTAAGAGAGCTGGTAATCAGTACAATCGTATTGATCGTTCCGGCCATAAGGCTGAGCTCTTTGTGAGCATTGAAAAACATTTCAGGATGCCACGCACGGTAAACGGCATAGGCACAAAACAGTCCGCCAAAAGTAAGTACTTCAGTCAGCAGAAAAAACCACATCCCGAGCTTGGCGGATTCTTTTTGCTGCTCCGTATCGGCAAAATGATGTGCCAGATGTGCCGGATGTTCAGCTGCATGATTCATCGACATAATGACCTTGTTGTTATTGTATTAATGTTTGACTTCAGTTGTTTCTTTCTTGGCCACAACCGTTTCGCCAAAGCCCGGCGTACCTTCGTATGTAATCTCTGCCGCTACTTTGTCAAAATCGTACGGCCCGTTAACAGCAATCGGCTGACGTTCAAAATTGTGCGCCGGCGGAGGCGAACTCGTCGTCCATTCCAATGTCAAGGCGCCCCAAGGATTATTACCTGCCACTTTACCTTTGAAAATCGAGTGGATTAGATAAAAAGCCATGATGGCAAATCCCAAAAGCAATAGCCACGATCCGACCGTTGATATTTCGTGCAGCGTTTGATATTGTTCCAAATATTGGTAATAGCGGCGTGGCATTCCGCGCGTTCCCAAAATAAATTGTGTAAAAAACGTCACGTTGAATCCTACAAAAACAAAAAACACTGAAAACCGTGCCAGTTTTTCATTATACATGCGTCCCCATATCTTCGGCCACCAATAATGAATACCTCCCATCAAGGCCATGACCGTACCACCCATCATCACATAGTGAAAGTGCGCAACTACGAAATACGTATCATGAAGATGGATATCTAAAGAGATGGCCCCAAGAAAAATTCCGGTCAGACCGCCGATCGTAAAAAGAAATAAAAAGGCAAACGCCCACAGCATAGGAGTTTGTAAAGTGATTGACCCGCGATACATCGTAGCAAGCCAATTGAAAATTTTTATACCGGATGGAATACCAACCAGAAACGTAATGAAAGAAAAAATAACCGCTGATAATTCCGATTGGCCGCTGGTAAACATGTGGTGTCCCCACACCATAAAGCCGGTCAATGCAATCGCCAAACTCGAAAAACCAACGAATTTATATCCGAACATTTGTTTACGCGAAAACGCCGTGATCAATTCGCTAATGATCGCCATACCGGGAAGAATCATGATATAGACAGCCGGGTGCGAGTAGAACCAGAAAAAGTGTTGAAATAACACCGGATCGCCGCCCATGGCCGGATCGAAAATCCCTATCCCGAGCCCCCGCTCCAACATAAGCAACACGACGGTAATCGCAAGCACGGGAGTCGCTAAAACCTGAATAAGCGCCGTTGCATAAAGTCCCCAGACAAAGAGCGGCATCTTAAACCATGTCATGCCCGGAGCACGTAATTTATGAATGGTAACAAGGAAATTCAGACCGGTAAAAATTGACGAAAAACCTAAAATAAAAACAGCCATCGTCATGGAAATGACCGCCGTATTAGTCGTCGTACTGTACGGAGCATAGAACGTCCATCCTGTATCCACGGCATTGGTCACCATCGAATAAATTGCAAACAATGCACCGGTCACGTATACGTACCAACTCGCCAGGTTGAGCCTGGGAAATGCAACGTCTTTAGCGCCGAGTTGAAGCGGCAAAATAATATTGCCCAATGCTGCCGGAATCGACGGAATGATAAACAAGAATACCATGATGGCTCCGTGGAGCGTAAAAAACTTATTATACGTATCGGCGCCAAAAAAATCCTGTTTAGGAGTAAATAATTCCAGACGGACCAACAGTGCAAATATGCCGCCGAGAAAGAACATCGTCATGATAGCAAAAAAATACATCAGACCGATACGTTTGTGGTCCAATGTCAACAACCAGGACTTTAGTCCTTTCGGTTCGTTGAGATAATTGACTTCGGCATAAGCCATCGAAGCTTTGGTGTCAGCAACTGTAGCTGCCATAACATTACCTTTACATTTTTATTTTAAAGACTTGATATACGCGATGATCGCATCGATTTCGCGATCCTTTAGGATGCCTTGAAATGTTGGCATCACCGGTTGAAATCCTGCCGTCACTTTAGCCTGTGGATTCAACATCGATTCGCGGATATAATTTTCGTCAACCAGCACTGTGCTCCCATCGGCAAGGTGTTCTTGTTTTCCGAAAACGCCTTTCCAACTCGGTCCCGTTCCAGGCTTGCCGTCAATACTGTGGCAAGTAATGCAGGCTTTGGATACGTACAATTTTGCACCATATTCTTCAGGCGCCATGCCTTCGCCGCTGGCGCTGCTTGTCTCAAGCCAATTTTTAAAATCGGTTTCACTCAATACCCGTATTTTACCGATCATTTCCGAATGTTTGGTCCCGCAATACTCGGCGCAAAACACCGGAAATTCCCCGACGTTTACGGCTTCAAACCACGTCATCGAATAGCGGTTGGGCAACACGTCGCGTTTCGTACGGAAATTCGGTAAATATAAACAGTGAATCACGTCTTGGGATGACATCAAAAGTTTGATTGGACGGCCAACCGGCACAACCAATTCATTCACTGTGGTCGCACCTTCCGCGTATTCAAACGACCAGAACCATTTTTGGCCGGTCACTTTGATTTCATACGCGTCTTTAGGAACAACGGACATTTTGATGTAATCTTTGAACCCCCACACAAAAACGATCATGACAAGAATAGCCGGAAATGCCGTCCACATGACTTCTAAAGTATTATTGTGGGACAAGTCCGGAGTCATTTCAAGTTTTTTGCGACGGTATTTGATCGCAAAAACAACGATGCCCAATACGACAATGACGAAGAAAAATATGGACCAGTAATAAACGAAATGAAAAATCCCGTCTATATCACCGGCATATGTAGACTCCGCTGAAGGCATCCAAAAAGAGCCGTTTTCATTCATTGATCTTCGACTTTCTAAAAGTTAAAACGATAGTAACGAACTGTATATTAAACTTTCTGATTCTCATCCGATTTTACCAACTGATCTTTGCGCTGGCTTTCTTTTCTCCATAAAACCGCTACAAACGTTCCCAACAATACCATAGTCAAAAGTCCGCCCAGTTTCATCACATTCGTTGCAAATACGACATAGCCTTTGGCCTGTGGGTCGTAGTGATAACAATATAAAAGTATCCTATCAATTGTATTGCCAACTTTACCTTCCGACGCTTCCACAAGCGCCAACCGCATATCGCGTTCTTTGAATTGTATACCGTACAGATAACGCGAAATTTTGCCGTCTTCACCTAAAATAAAAGCAACCGCGGGATGCGCGTATTCTTTACGTTCTTCAACATAAAAATATTTGAAACCCAACGCATCAGCCAATTGATGGATGGAAGCGTCTTCTCCAACGAAAAACCTCCAACCGTCCTCGGCGCCGGGTTTATCCAAAAACTTCAAATAATTCCGTTTTTTTGCTGCGGCCAAATCCGAAGTCTCAAGCGGATCAATACTGAGCGTCAAAATCTGAAATTCATTACCCGGTGTCCATGTCAATTGTTTCACCGATTCAGTCACCGCATTGAGCACCAACGTACATAACATCGGACAATTGTAATAAGCTAAAACGATGATAACCGGTTTGCCCTGATGAAAATATTGTCCGAGTTTAACCTTTTCGCCGGCATCGTTGGTAAATTCCAGATCGAGCGGAATCGTCGAACCGAGATGCTCTTCGACATCGATTCCACGCAGTTGCGGCGGATCTTTCAACACGGCCTGCGCGTACGTAGCCGGTGAAAAAAAAAGTCCGATTATAAAAGAACAGATGTAGAAACCGTTTTTCAAAAAACAGCCTTACTTCTTACTGGACATTTGCTGAGCGCGGAAAGCTTCGTCAGCCAGAACTTCCATTGCGCGATTGATAGGAATCTGATAAATCCCTTTTTCTGCGTCCAACACTTTATATGAATTCAACACTTCGTCTTCCATCGCATGAAGATCGCGCAAACGCGCATCTTCTTTTTTCAAGACCGCTTCGGCTACCTGAGCGTCCGTCACAAACAGAAAATACTCGCTCAAACCCATAATCAGTCCGGCAATAATAATTACCAGCGTCACAGTGAAAATCAAAATCTTTTTAGGATTGGCATCGCGCCGTTCATAATCCACACCGCCATGTTCGGCACCAACATGCTCCGCATGGACGACATGTTTTTCATGTCCGTGTTCTTGCGATAATTCTCTACGATCTTCCATAACAATATTCCTAATTACAATTTAGTTGACGATATGAATCGATGCTTCCAATCTTGGATCGCCTTTGGGTACAAGCGCGTTGGCGCTGAAGCGTTGCCAGAAGAACCACAGAAAAATACCTCCGACACCCATCATGGCCGTCAAATCCATCCAGGACAAGCTCACACCATGATGATGCAACGTAGGCAATACCATCCAGTGAATATCCACCCAATGCATGAAGAGTAACCAGAATCCTATGACTTTCAATACGTTTAGATTACGTTTGGGCGCGCGGGCAATCAAGGCCAGGAAGGGTAACATGAGATGACCGAAAATTAGCAACAGGCTTACATATTTCCACGACCCTTCCCAACGGTGAAGGTAATAAACCGTTTCTTCAGGAATATTAGCATACCAGATAAGGAAAAACTGTGAAAATCCGATATACGCCCAGAAAATTGTAAAACCGAATAATAATTTTCCTAAATCATGATAATGTTCGACCGTAATCGTTTCGGCTAAAACTGATTTTTTGCGCAGGTATAATGCAAAAACTGCAAAGAAACTCAGAACGCCCAGTAAACCGCCGGCGAAATAATACACGCCGAAAATAGTCGAATACCAATGCGGATCAAGCGACATCAGCCAATCGTAAGCCGCATACGTCGTTGACAGTGCAAACAAGATCATACCGGGAGCGCTCAGTGTACGCATACGTTCATTGCCCGACTGATCACCATTGTCTTGCTTGAGTGACATCTTATAGAGCATCCATCCAAACACTGTCCACACGGTGAAATATGCCACCGTACGGATCAGGAAGAACGGAATATTCAAGTATCCGGATTTTCTTTGGAGAATCGCATCACCAGCAACAACTTCGGTATGCGTCCAGTGATACAAATCGTGCATCCCCAGAACGACCGGTATAAACAGGATCAGCATCACCGGCAAAGAGGTCGCCGTCGTTTCGGCAATGCGGCGCAATACGATACTCCATGTCGCACCGACTAAGTGATGCAACAGTGTAAAGAATAAACCGCCGATACCGATCGACGCCCAGAAAACAAACGCCGTCAGGTATGAAAAATAAAATTGTTTCGGATCAATAAAATATCCGGCGGCTGAAGCCGCTAAACCGATTCCGCCGACGATCAAAGCTTTTTGGCCGAACGATCCGGCTTCGGAGATGGTAAAAGTTTGACTGTTAAATTTCATAGGCCAATCTCTATTTGAGGTCCTTTCGCTTATCTTCAGGAATATCCGTGAGCGCGGCATTTTGGCTGCGCTGCAAAGCGCGCAGATAACTGACAATCGCCCAGCGGTCTTCGACGGGAACTTGATAACGGTATGCCGGCATGTTGCGGATACCATTAGTGATCACGTCAAAAATATGACCATCGGGATAATTCCGGATCAAGTCGGAATGGAAAGTCGGCGGAGGAAGAAATCCGCGTTGAGCAACGATCCCGTTACCTTTACCGGTTTGTCCGTGACAAGGCGTGCAATAGATATTAAACCGCTCTTGTCCGCGCTGCAGTAATTGCATCGTAACGGTCATGGGCATTTTAGCAACGAGCTTCCCGGAAGCATCGCGTCCGGTAAAATACACATCGTCGGCTCGCAATTGTTCCTGCGATACTGTTCCACTGACCGGTTCACGCATCGTCGATCCGTTTGGAAAAAATTCGCTCTTCGATTGCGCTTTGTATTTGGGCATGTGATCCATGTTCGGATTGACGTGAATGGGAGGCTGATCCGAAGGACGGCCCTGGCATGACGCAAGCATCACCACGCTCATCGCGATGACCGTTGCGTGAACGATTGTAACAATCGTTCGTTGGTGTTTCAGATTACTAGTCATCATTCGCCTTTTATAACCTCCACATTTTTTCCGCCGATTGAGGATAAAAACGATTGGATTTTATTTTCATCTTCAGAAGATTCCGATTCGATACTGACAAAAAAACTGTCCGATGTTGCACGCCCAAACGATTCGGAATTGAATAACGGATGGTGCGGTCGCGGCAATTTATTAAGCGCCAGCATACCGAGCAGCGAAGTGATGCCGCCCGTTAATACCCCAATGGCAAAAATCGGCGGTGCATACGCCGGATAACTGAACAACGGCTTCCCGGAAATAATCAGTGGATACGCTTCGACGCTGACCCAGTACGTTAACGCGATCATGCTGAAAACGCCGGTGAATGCGCATAAGAATACGATCACTCCGAGCGGAGAACGTTTCAGTCCCATTGCCTGATCCATGCCGTGAATCGGGAAAGGCGAATGGCAGTCGAACATTTTGTAGCCGGCATCACGCACTTTCTTAGCCGCTTCGAGCAGACCGCCGGGTCCGTCAAATTCCGCCAGAAAATACGTCGGCTCTTTTTTCGTTTCACTCATAATAAAACCCCGTTATAATAAAAATCTTTTAATGATGCTGACCGTTGCCGTGATGCGGATGCGCCTGAGGCAAAACACCTTTCACTTCCGCCATTGAAATCATCGGCAGATACCGGATAAACAACAAGAAACATGTGAAGAATAATCCGAACGTTCCGAGATACGTAAGCCAATCCCACGCTGTCGGTGAATAATAATCCCAGCTCGACGGCAGATAATCACGCGATAACGTCACGATGATGACGAACCGTTCAAACCACATACCGATATTGATCAAAATAGAAGCCACAAACATCACGGGAATACTCGTACGCATTTTCTTCGACCAAAAAACCTGCGGCACGGCGACATTACAGAAAATCATCGACCAGTAAGCCCACCAGTAAGGACCGAATGCGCGATTGATAAAAGCAAACGCTTCATATTCGTTGCCGCTGTACCAAGCGATGAAAAATTCACAACTGTACGCATAACCGACCATCATACCGGTTACCATCATCACCTTATTCATATTCTCAAGGTGATACATTGTGATAATATGTTCGAGTTTGAAAATTTTACGGGCGATCAATGACAGCGTCATCACGAGCGCAAATCCGGAGAAAATAGCGCCGGCAACAAAGTAAGGAGGGAAGATCGTCGTGTGCCAGCCCGGAAGAATACTGGTCGCAAAGTCGGTACTCACGATCGAGTGCACGGACAAAACGAGCGGCGTTGATAAACCGGCCAGGATCAAGTAAGCCAGTTCGTAATGTTTCCATTGTTGATTGCCGCCGCGCCATCCGAGTGCAAAAACACCAAGCATGACTTTGCGAATACCTTTTTTCGCGCGATCGCGAAGCGTTGCTAAATCCGGGATCAAACCGACGTACCAAAACATCAGCGATACCGTGAAGTAGGTTCCGACAGCAAAAAAGTCCCACAGCAACGGGCTGCGGAAATTCGGCCACATACTCATCTGATTAGGCACCGGTGCAAACCAGTACGTCACCCAGATACGACCGACGTGAATACCGGGAAATATTAACGCGCAAATAACGGCGAAAATTGTCATCGCTTCTGCGAAACGGTTAATTGATGTTCTCCAGCGCTGACGCAAGAGGAACAAAACAGCTGAGATCAACGTACCGGCGTGGCCGATACCGACCCACCAGACGAAGTTGACGATCGCGAAACCCCAGGAGACGGGAACGCTGATGCCCCAGATACCGGTTCCTTCCCATAATAAATATCCGAACGCCACCAGGAAAACCATGAGAAAGCTCACGGCGACGCCGAAAGCAATGTACCATACGCGGGGCGGTTTGTTTTCGACTACTCTGCTGATGTCATCGGTGACCGTTGTGAAGGTCGGGTTACCCGTAACCAAAACCGGTTCGCCGTGCATGTCCGTAGGATGTGTTGTCGTGCTCACAATGCTTCTCGTTAAGTTGATAACTGAAAGTTGATTAACCCACCTTCACTTCAAGTTCAGGATTGGGATTGCGTAATTTCGCCAGATACGACGTACGCGGACGAACGTTCAATTCCGCCAGCAGATCGTAACGGCGATTATGGTTTTTCAATTGAGAAACCTGGCTGTTCGGATCATTGATATTACCGAACACGATCGCGTTCGTCGGACAGCCTTGCTGGCACGCCGACATGATTTCACCGTCTTTGACTTCACGGCCTTCTTTTTTCGCGGCAATTTTACCTTCGCTGATACGCTGCACGCAATACGTACATTTTTCCATAACACCGCGCTGGCGGACCGAGACATCCGGATTCTTCGACATTTTAAGAATTTCAGGCATATCATGCTGGAAGAAACCGCTGACGCCGCCATTGTAGTCAAGGAAGTTAAAGCGGCGAACTTTATAAGGACAGTTGTTGGCACAGTAACGTGTTCCGACACAGCGGTTGTACACCATGGTGTTCAATCCTTCTTTGTCGTGAACGGTCGCCGCAACGGGACAGACTTGTTCGCATGGAGCCGTTTCGCAATGCTGGCATGCTACCGGTTGGTATACCATTTCCGGCTGATCCATGTCGCCGCGATAATAACGATCCAAACGGATCCAGTGCATTTCACGGCCATTGCCAACTTGTTCTTTACCCACGATCGGAATATTATTTTCACTTTGACAAGCAATTGTACAAGCATTGCAGCCGATACATGCATTGAGATCGATCACCATACCCCATTGATAACCTTTGCTGTAATCGACCGGTGAATCATAAATCGACAACGGCTTACCGTCTTTCCCCATCAGAGGAACTAAACCTGGCTGGACTTCTTTGTATGAAGCAAAATCAGGTTTGGCTTTATATTCTTCCAATGTCGCTTCGCGGTAGATCAACGGCAGACGTTCTTCGACGCCTTGTTTCGCCAAAGTTTCTTCATCTAATCCGTGATGATCTTGCGTACAAGCGACGAGATACGTTTTATCGGTTTTGGTAATTTTCAAACCTTTGTCGAAATACGGCGCCGATGAAGAACGGAACATGTAGGTATTAAATCCGATATCGTTACCGATCCGGCCGGCGTCTGTACGGCCGTAGCCGAGAGCAACCGTGATCGAATAATCGGCTTGTCCGGGCTGAATCCACACAGGCATGATCAGATCGCGGCCTTGGTATTCAAGGCGGATCATCGACTGCTTGTATTTGCCGTCTTTCAGATTATTATGCAATCCCATCTCTTTCGCCGTCTTATGACTCATGATAGCAAGGTTATCCCAACTGATCTTTGTAATCGCGTTAGGTAATTCCTGTAACCATCCGTTATTGGCAAAGCGGCCGTCAAACGAGGCATTGGAAGGAACGAAAACAATTTCAAGATCATTGGAAGAAGCCGCATCGCCGGCAAAAGGATTGGCCGCAACATATTGGCCGATAGCTTTGGTATCGACTTTAATCGTGCTACCTGCTGCCGCGCTGCCTTCGACTAAACCGTCGTGCAGCGTGAGCCGCCATTTCTTTTCAAAATCCAGGCCCTTTAATAAACTCTGCCACGTTTCGCGAACGATTTCATATCCGCGCACGTCACGTCCGGTAGCAATCAGATTCAACATTTCAATCGGACTGGTCGAACCAAAAAGCGGTTCGATCAGCGGTTGGATGACGCTCACCGTTCCGTCAGTCGAACGGGCATCGCCCCACATTTCAAGATAATGCGTTTGCGGAATATGCCACGTTGTGAGTTTGGAAGTTTCATCAACGTGGGAACTCAGATGAATGGTTGTGCGAACTTTAGAGAGAGCGGTGGCAAAATCAAGATCAACCGGTGCATTGTAAACCGGATTACCGCCCAACATGATCAGCGTCAGCACGTTGGCTTCATTCATGGCTTTGACGAGGTCGGCCAATTCGGTGCGATTCGAAACGCTCGCATCCTGCATGTCGCGGTACGTCACCGTCTTGCCGGTGTTGCCTAAAGCGTCATTGATCGCGGTAACGATCGCGTGAACGCCCACCGGTTGTCCGGCTCCGGCTACGACGATGCTCTTGCCGCCGTTTTTGATCAGATCTTTTGCGACAGCGTTGATCCATTTTTCATCAAACGAACCTGACGACGTCAGACCGCTGACATTAATATTCAAACCTTGTGATTGTAATGCTACCGCTAATGCCGCTGTAAAAGCGCCGACCTGGCGGTTTTGCAGGCGAAGGCGATGATCGGCCATTCCGCCCGTCACCGTCATCGTACTTTCGACGACATACAAACGGTTCATCGAGTCGGATTCCGATTTCATCCGGCGGCCGTCGGCAAATCCGCGCGCAGCCATAACGTTATCGTTTTCACCATATAAAATATCCGCATCGAGCGTGAGAATGACTTGCGTCTGCGAATAATCGTAGGTCGGCTGCAGCATTTTGCCCGTGGCGATTTTAACGCCTTCATAAATATTTTCATCGCTGAGCGGTTCGTACGTCACCCATTTGGCTTGCGGAAATTGTTTGATAAATTCTGCTTTCAAACGCGCCATCGTCGGCGACGCAAACGATTCCGACAATACCGCCAATCCGGCGCCTTTCGAAGCGCCAAATTGTGTATATAATTCACGCCATGCGGTGACGAAATCAGCCCACGTTTTTTGAGCGCCGGCATTCACCGGGAATTTCGAACGATCCGGATCATACAATCCGAGAATCGACGCCTGAATGAATGAATTGGTTCCGCCCATCGACGACGGATGTTTGGGATTGCCTTCGATCTTCGTCGGACGGCCTTCATGGCTTTCGACGACCACGCCATACGCACGCGTGCCAAACGGCATCACGGTCGCATAGTGCTCGGCAAGACCCAGCGTAATTTCTTCCGGCTTGACGACGTATGGAATGATCTTTTCGACGGGACGGCGGCAACTTGCCAGTCCGGCAAACGCCAGCGACGCGCCCATCAGGCTCAGGAAATTCCTCCGCGTAAGCGGATTCGACATTTCCGAAGCGCCTTCGGGAAATTCGCGTTGAACGAGTTCTTTGAATTCGTCCGTGTCGGCGAGTTCATCCAAACTGCGCCAGTACGTTTTATTCGTATTTTTTTCTTTCATCGGTGACATCCTGAACAATCTTCTGGTGGAGCAATATGTTTTTCTTTTTTAACTTGTGCGGCGAAAGCGAGTTGATCTTTGGGAGGAACCCAGCCCATTTTGGTAATGTCGGAGGGCTTGCGAAGATGCATGTCGGGATTGCGATGGCATTCCAGACACCAGCCCATGCTGAGCGGCTGTTTCTGTTCGACCACTTCCATTTGTGCGACGTTGCCGTGACAGGATTCGCATCCGACGCCTGCATTGATGTGTACGCTGTGATTGAAGTACGCGTAGTCGGGAATTTTATGAACTTTCACCCACTCGACCGGCATGCCGCTGGCAAAACTTTCACGCACCGGCAAAAGTTTTTCGCTCTGCGTCAACACCATCTTATGGCAATTCATACACGTATTGGTCGGCGGTACCATTGCGACGGCTGATTTTTCCACACCCGTGTGGCAATAGCGGCAATCCATTCCGAGATCACCCGCGTGCAATTTGTGACTGTACGGAACGGGCTGCTTGGGGCGATAACCGACGTCGGTAAATTTCGGCGAACCGTAATACCACAAAAAGCCGACGGCACCAACCAGTCCGAACGTCACGGCTGCAACCAGGATCAACGGGACCTTGTTAGCCTTTTTCGAAAAAATTTGCGCCACGCAGTTTCTCCTTCGTTATATCTTTCACAATCTTGATTAATAATCCGAACCAGTGAAAAAGCGTAAAAACAAAATAATACCTTAAAGATGTTAAAAAGAACTTGGCGGGAAGATATGCTTGGTTCGAACCCGCTCTTCTAACACACTATGAGAAACAGATAAAATGTTCTAAACGTGCTGAGGGAGCGTAAATTGGTCGCTAATATAAAAGCTCATCCGAAAACATGCAAGAAAAATTTTACATTCGCATGACAATCGGCGCCAATTTTTATCAAATAGGTCAATTTTTTAAAGAACGTTCGACACAAACCGGTCAAGAATCATCGCAAAAAACAATGCAAACAAATACACGATTGAAAAGCCGAATAATCCACGGATTTGTTTTTCCGTTTTAGTGTGTTTCGCATCCCAGCATTTTTTCAGGAACATCGCGCCGAGCACGATCGCGACGGCTGCATACAATGCTCCGCCGCCGAATGCGATCAAACCCAGGCTCACAGCTACCAGAACAATCGAATAAAAAAACATCTGATTGAGCGTGCTGTCATCGCCTTTCACGACGGGCATCATCGGCAATTTAGCTTTGACGTAATCGTCTTTGCAGAATAAAGCCAGCGCCCAGAAATGCGGTGGCGTCCAGAAAAATACGATCAGGAACATGATCCACGGCGCCACAGCCATCGTGCCTGTAGCGGCCGCCCATGCACCGACCGGCGCCATCGCACCTGCGGCTCCGCCGATGACAATGTTTTGGGAAGTATTAGGCTTGAGATATAATGTGTAGAAAAGACTGTAAAACAAAATCGTGCCCAGCGATAACATCGCCGTGAGCCAATTGAACACCGCGGCAAATATCACGACGCCGATCGCCCCGATCGATACGGAGAAGATCAATGCATGCCGCGCGCTCAAATCACCCATCGGCAAAGGACGGCGTTTTTTCGTGCGGTCCATGCGCGCATCGATATCGCGCTCGAAGTACTGATTCAGCGCATTCGCACAACCGCCGGTCAGATACAATCCGAGCAGAACGAGAAAAAATTTCACCGGTTCATGAATAAGACTGCCTTCGACCAAGAGCGCAGTCGCTCCCGTAAAAATCACGAGCAGCATAATGGTGGGTTTCGTCAGCGTCACGTACGACGATAACAAAGATTTCATCTAAGGTCTCAAAAAGGATCGAAATGTAGTTTGTGAAAACGTGGGCAATCTAAAGAAGTCAAAGCAGAGATGCAAATGAATTTTAGCACAGTTTAAAACTATATTAGCATTATCCAAATCATGAAAAACGCAAATTAGCTTGATAATCTATTGCGCCAATGATATATTTGTTGCGTTCTATCAAAGCTAAAAAAAATAACAAATCTAAATTTCAGGTGTTAAAATGAAAGTCATCATAGTGCTTTGCCTCACTTCATATTTTTGGTTAATTTCTTGTGATGAGAATAAATCTGAGGATATCCTGCCACCGACCGAAGTTCAAGCTTCAGATGGTACATTTGCTGACCGCATCAAAATTTCATGGGTTCCTTTACAAAGTGTTCAATCTTATGATATTTTTCGATCTGATACGACTATATCAGAATATCAAAAGATTGGAACAACAGATGAAACGGATTTTGACGATTCCAGTGCAACAACAGTATTTAAGATTTATTCTTATAAAATTCGCGCCCGAAACGGTTCAAAAGTCAGTGATTTCAGTGACGAAGATATAGGTTATCGCGATAGTATTGAAATTGGACTCACTGATCGTCCTGCCAATGTTGCTGCATCCGATAGTGAGTTTGTAGACAAAATACGAATTACGTGGACTGGTTCACCAATTGCACAGTTTTATGAAGTCTTCCGTTTTAATCCTGTAAAACAAGAATATGATCCTATTGGATCAACAATGAATCTAGTTTATGATGATTCTACAATAGGTGATCCGTTGACTGCATACTTCTATAAAGTTCGGTGCAGGAATGGTGTGCGCGTAAGTGAGTTGAGCGATTCGGATATGGGATACCTTAGACGCTTAATAGCACCCAGTATTATTTCGGCAACTGATGGGTCAGACGAAGACAAAATCACTATTTCATGGAATAGCGTTAAAGGAGTGAGCAGCTACGAGATTTATCGATCTGGGAGCATGGACGGAAGTTACAGCCTCATTACAATAACAACAGATACACTTTACAATGATGGAACCGCTACAGCTATTACAGATTATTTTTATAAAGTTAGATCTCGTTTTGGTGCAGCAAGTTTGTTCAGTCCATACAGCCCAATTGATAGCGGCTATCGTTTGCAAAAATATACCTATGTGACGCAATGGGGTACTGCTGGGATTTCTGATGGACAATTCATAGGTCCTTTTGGAGTAGCAACTGATCGTAGTGGTAATATTTATGTTTCAGACTGGAATAATAATCGCATTCAAGTGTTTACTTCAAATGGAAGCTTTCTCCGCTCCATGACACCCGGATTAAATTATCCGAGAGGAATCGTTTTCGACAAAAATGGACATCTCTATATTGCCGACTCGGGGAACAGTCGCATTATTAAGTGTGATTCTCTTGGGAATATATTATTGACTTTTGGTTCTTTCGGAACAGGAAATGGACAATTTAACGCAGCACTTCGCGATTTAGCTGTTGACGATTCATACTTATATGTCGTTGATCACAATAATGATCGTATTCAAAAATTTGATTTCGACGGAAATTTTATCACAAAGTGGGGCAACAATGGAAGTGGAATAGGACAGTTTGTTTATCCTTGGGGAATTGTCGTGTTAAACGATGGAACCGTAATGGTAAGTGAAGACAACAAGCGGGTTCAGGTTTTTACTAATACAGGTGGTTTCATACGCTCATTTATCCCGATTGATCTCAAGTATTATCTCTCCGAAGATAACGCAGGATACATTTACTCTGGAAGCGGCGACAGGGTTGTTAAAATGAATTCGTATGGAAAAGTAGTGGCAAAAATTCTTCTCCCGGGCGGCAGCCTTGCTTCCGGTGTTATTATTGATGCCGTGGGCAATGTATTTGTGGCTGCTTTCAGCACTAATATAGTTTATAAGTACGCGCCTCTTGAATAACAGTCGAATCGTATCAAATTACTGCGATGAAGCAGAAAAAATCTTAGCCGATTCCTTGACCAAATCTTTGAATGCACGTGAATTAATCCCTACGCCCATAAAAAAGAACGGCTTGTCGACGATATTCGTACCAAAAGAAATGGTTGAATACGTATTAATATCATAACTCAAACTCACGGATAAAAAGCTCGGCTGATCGCCGAAGGTATCTGCTGCAATGCCAATACCCACGCCCAGCCTGTTCAGATCAAAAAACACCGGCTTGAAGTTATCATCTTTGACGACGGCATAGCCGAAATTCAATGCTATTTCATAAATGATTCTATCCCGCTTCCACCGAATCGTGCGATCCCCTTTTTCACCGTAGACGGCGAAGGGAACTAATCTTGCACGAAAGATACTGAGTTTTTCTATTGGATCGGAAGCCTGTAAATACTTCAACGAATTCTTATCATTGCGATAGGTGAATTCTATAATGTCTTTTTCACCGTCTTTATAACGAATATCCAGTAAACTTGAATTTCTGTTTTCTACGTATGCGCTATAGAGTGGTGCAACCTGTGCCTGAACTGCAACGGCACTGGATGATGTAGATTGCGTTTGTGACAATTCTGCAAACGTTTGTTGATAATTCACATTAGCAGAATGAATGACTTGATCGATATCTTTGGTAATAGAAGCAATTTCATTTGAAATTACTTTATTAATAGATTCAATTGAAGATTGTTCATTACTAACAGCGCTCATTATCAAAGTTTCAGCATTACCTATTTTTTTCTCAATTGCATCAAGTTCATTTTTTATTGTGGTGTCGCAGTTTGACTTAACACGCTCCATCACATCACTAACCAATGGCTTCAAACCATTGATTGAGATATCTATTTTATTCAAAGTTTCCTCATTTGCTTTCATTGATTTAGATGCTTTGCCAATATTGTCTGTAATAGCGTCAACATCATTGATATTATTCTTGAGCTTCGTTGACAATTCACCCAATAAAGTATTCAGGCGTTTAAGTTCTTCTATTTTATTTGCTTCTGTTTGAAGCAAAGACTTTGCAAATAATGCACGGTCGTCGCCACGCCGAAGTAATAAGTAATTATTAAAATCGTCATCCGTTGGTTCAATGTGATGCTGACGGAGTAATTCATTCAACATATATTTTTCGCAATCCAAAATGACTTCTACCCTTTGAATGGACTCTCCCAACTCAAATGGACGTAACGGACATTCCCAGTACCGGCCGTCTTTTTGTTTGAGAAGATAACTTTCGAATACATCATTGCTGACGAAATAATAAACTTTGGCCGACCGAATAGCTCCCTGAAAAGCAACGTCCGGGTAAAAACGAAAAATATTTTTTGTATCGATCATCGGTACACCAACGATCTGGTTATTGCTCGCATAATAATTGATGAAATTAATTTCCTGCGTATACGCACCGGTCAAAGATAACAGTAAAGTAGTGATAATTATTTTATTCATCTTAATGCATCCTATTTAATGGCCGGAAAGGTTATTCCGATGGTCGATAATTTCTTTTTATGTAGCCATGAATATTGATAGAATATGCCTGAAACAAATCGTGATTGTGTAAACCGAAGTTCCATACCAGCTGAAGTCCTTACATTTTTTCCATACGCAACAACTTGTGAACTTTCTGCTTCAAGAAAGAAACGGTGGATCGCTTTGGCACGAAATACACCCAGCGCTTTTCCTTTGATAGCCAAGTATCCACCGAAATTGTAAGAAGATTTTGAATCCGAAGACAGATTAAGCAAATCAGCGAACTTCAAAAAAGTCGTAGTCTGGTACATGCCTATTTCCGTTATTTCATTCGAAGCTTTCCCGCACAAGCCGATTATAAAATTTCGCTGGCCAATAGTCGCTGATGAATCCGTACGAGGTTTACTAAAAAGTACATTACTGAATACTTCCAAGCGTTTTTCATTATCATCAAAAAGCTTATATACCAGCACGGTGCCAATCTCAGGTTTATCAGAAATACCGAAGTGATTCAAAAATTCAAATTTTCCTTTCGAGACAATCGCTTCCCGAAGTTCAGGAATAACCGTCCTGATGGTGTATTCGACGGCCGGGCGAATGAGACATTCTAAGATTAATTCCTCATTGAGCTTTTCAATTCTTCGATCCATCGAATTCAGTAATTCATTACGTCCTTCTTCTAGTTTTCGTTTATTGCGTATCAATTCGTTACATTGATTATTAAATTCAGTCAGCGCTTGATGAAGGAGTCGAACCCCTTTCGCAAGTGAAGGGTTTTTAATTTTGCTAATGCTCACTTTTATCAACGAATCTAACTCATTAAACTTATTATTTATTGCTGAACTGTCAGAAGAATTCTTGAATTGTTCTTTAACTGTTTTTATGTAGGCTTCAATGCTTTCTTTTAATTTAGCCAACTCAGCGATATCACTAATCAGATTTTGAGTATTAACCACAACTGAAGTTTCATGCAATTTCAATATGACGGTTTGAATACGCACATACAGGTCATCAAAATACTTCACCGCCGGATGATCCTGACCGACTCGATTGATGAGATCACTTTTCATGATCTGATAAAGTCTCGCAGTCAATTCATATGCTAATTCGTCTATCTGGATTGAATCACTTAAACAGATTTTAAAGCTAACGTTTCCAGCTTCGATAAATAACTCCTTTCCACCATCCAGATTAAATTTACATTCGTCAATTATTTTATGAAGCTCGTTGATGATTTCAGCGATAGCTTTGACTCTGTCAACTTCTGCAATAAGATCCGTATTACCATTTGTCGAAGCGATAAAAACAAATACATCGGTGATCTTGGAGATTAAGAAATGAGTTCTTTCTATTTTGTCATCCATGTTTTTTATTTCAGCCCACAGCGTTTTGACACTATCTCTTAAAATTGGTGCTTGTTTAACTTCCTGAGGAAGCTGTAAAATTGCGTTACCAATCATATTCAATTTATCTACGACTCGGCCTTCGATCGGATCATCGCCAAGCCTTGAATTTATAATCGCATCAATTTGAGCGCTACATGCGGTTGCTATTTCTTTTGCAAGTTCTAAAATTGTTTTATCATAGATTGACAAGTTTTTAGAAAAGAGTTCCTCATTAGTTTTTTCAATAATCTTTAGATCACTATTGTCATTAATTTCAACCTTGACTGATTTTAAGAACAATTTGATTGAAAGAGCCAGTTCATGCCAAACCCTCACGTCCTGAACTTCTTTAATACTGGTATTCTTGTAAGCCCGAAGCAATTGTTCCCTAAGGCTTTCTAAGTCAGTATCCCGATCGATCAGAATTGTTGTGGACAAAACCTGTGGCGTTACACGTTCATTCTGAGCGTTAAGAGTGATAGGCAACATCATTACTAATGCAAAAGCTACCCATCGTCGTCTTTGAGTCATGAAATCCTCCTGAGAAATGTACATTTGGTTTACATCCGTATCACTATCTTTCAGTCTTTAATTTTTATTGAGAATAATTTTTATCACTATAGAGTAATCGCCAGAATATACGACTCGCATTAATTCCAGTAATGAACAGTATAAAAAGAAATCCTATTGGACCCGATAAAAAAAAATTTCAATTTACTGTATTACCCCACCCCTCGTCAAGAGACAGAATCGCCGGTCATTTTCGCCGGTCAAAATCGCCACTCATTTTCATTTCGACGTCTACCCTTTCTTACTATTCTGAATGATCTGGTTAAACCGTTCGCCGTCGATGTCGGTTTTGATCTGTACCCAGACGGGAAAGTGATCGGACAATTGAAAACTGAATTCCGTCAGGCTGTAATTTTTATCGGGAAATAGTTTTTTGACCACAGCATTGCTGCCGTAAAAATTGAACACACCGCCCGTCTTGCTGAATCTTTTATCCAAAGTCGGAAAATGCAGGATTTGATCGTACCGCGCATCTTGTCCAAGGTTCGAGCCTTTGATAATCTGATCGCCTTCTTTAAGTTCGATCAGGGCATCGGGAACTTGGAGACCACGCCCGGTGAGTGCTTTGAATAATTTATCGCCGATCTGGGGAATATTAAAATCGCCCATCACGATCAGGTCATGATCCTCCACGTATTTATTTTTGAAACGTGAATCGATCCACTCGGAAAGCATGCGCAGTTCCGCTTCACGCCCTTCGATACTGTCGCCCCAGCGCGTATGCGTGGCAATGACGATAAAATCGAAATTGCCCGCACGAAAGGAACACATATATGGCGCGCGCCAAAACGATTGCGTCGCGAGATATTCCATTCCCTTTTTTTCTCTCGGAGCGTCGATCTCGGCGGCCAGCCCATTGAACGTCACTGCACGCCGGTCGAAAACAAACGCCGTACGTTCTTTATTGCCGCCGCTGTCATCCATCCAATCCGAATACACGACGTCCCAGCTCGGCCCAAGTATGTCCAGTACCGATCCAAGATCGGCGAGATTGT